>NZ_CP045293.1:5212500-5290000 GCF_009363075.1 Paenibacillus guangzhouensis
TCGGTGACAACGGAATTCCAGTCCTTCAGCATCATCGTAATTAACTTATACGGTGCGCCGAGCACTTCCTTCATCACACGCTCAATCACGTCGCGGTTGGCCTGTCTTTCTGTTGTCTCCCGATGGATCGTATTTTTAAAACCTACGAGTACAGCATCCTCGGTCGCAGAAACAGGCTCCCCATCCATGAACCAAGCATGTATGGTGACCTTCTCTTCTTTGACTCGTTGCAACACTCGACCCCACTGAGACCGAATCTGCACGAACGAGGCCGTGTCCTTCCCGGCAATGTACAGATCCATCTTGGGTGGTATCTTCGCAACAATCGATGTGCGATTCGCTGAACTCGCTCCCCCTCGTCCCGAATTGCCTCGGGAAGAAGAGCTCTCAGCATTCGTCGCAGCGGCACCTGCACCTGACTGCAACAGTTGCTCCACTCGTTTCTCGAGCGTTGCGACTTGTTGTTCTAACTGCTTGATTAATGCGACATCCGCAGTACTCATGGACGCAGCCGCCGATGATTTCACACCACCCGCAGGTGCTCCATCATGCATGGTGCAAATTTTAAGCATCGCCACTTCGAATAGTGTCTGCGGATTCGTGGCATATTTCATTTCCACTTGGTATTGATTCAAGATTTCGATCGTTCGAAATAGCTGCTCCGCTTGGAACGCTTCGGCAGTTACTCGGATCCGTTCTGAGTCCATCAAGCGTTCAGTCATACCATCTGCATGCGGGACCATCTTGACCATCAATAAATCGCGAAAATAATAAATAAGATTCTCTACACACTTGTCAGCACTCTTCCCATCTTGCATGAACCCCTCAATCGCCGTCAAGATATATGCAATATCATGTCGACGTATAGCTTCTGCCAGATCAGCAAATTGGTCGGAAGGAATACCGCCTGTAATATCCATCACTTGTTGGTAGGTAATCTGCCCATCCGTAAAAGATGCCGCCTGATCAAGCAAGCTTAGCGCGTCACGCATCCCGCCATCCGACAGCCTAGCAATATAAGATAGAGCATCTTCCTCAGCAGAGACACCTTCGCGCTCACATATCTTCTGCAAATGTTCGACTTGTTCCTGCAAAGATACACGACGAAAATCGAATCGCTGGCAGCGCGACAAAATTGTCGCTGGCAGTCGATGCGGCTCAGTCGTCGCTAGAATAAACATGACATGTGCCGGAGGTTCCTCTAGCGTCTTTAGCAGCGCATTAAACGCTTCTGTTGTTAGCATATGGACTTCATCGATAATATAAACCTTGCACCGCACTTCGGTAGGAGCATATTTGACCTTTTCCCTCAGGTCTCGAATTTCATCTACCCCACGATTCGATGCAGCATCGATTTCCACTACATCCATAACAGATCCAGCTGTAATGCGGATACAAGCATCACAGGTGTTACAAGGCTCTACATTCGGTCCATGCTCACAGTTGATCGCCTTCGCCAATATTTTTGCAGTACTCGTCTTACCTGTCCCGCGTGGGCCGCTGAACAAATAGGCATGGGAATACCGCTGTTCGCGCAGCGCGTTCTGAAGTGTCTGAATAATATGTTTCTGTCCCACCATGTCTTGGAACGACTGCGGTCGCCAAGCACGATATAACGCTATATGAGCCATCGCAGTTACCTCTTTCAACATGTCGCTGTACATTAGCTATATTACCACAACATTATCAATGTTTTCGAATACTTCGTCCTCAATAGGAGGATTGATCACATTATACTACATCAACTTCCGCAAAAAAATAGCCCTTCTCCTTGGAAAGGGCACCGTTTCATGCTAAGCTTCTAATTTTCTCGGTACAGTCTCGCCATGATAGGGAATAGACACGGTAAATGTCGTTCCGAATCCTTTGGAGGAGACACGAATAACGCCGCCGATATCATGGATGATACGTTGACAGATCGATAGTCCGAGTCCAGTGCCTTCTTGTTTGGTTGTAAAAAATGGATCGAAGATTTTGTCGATCATAAACGCCGGAATCCCTGGACCTGTATCATGAATCTCAATGCATATGCGTTGCGCCGAATCCGTCCGAACGGAGATGGATAGCAATCCGCCGTCCACCATCGCTTCGATCCCATTCTTACATATATTGAGAAATACCTGCTTCAAAAGTTCGCGGTCGGCAACAATCTGCGGTACGGGACCTGTGTCATCGAAGACGACGGCTACATCGTACAGAATGGCTTCATTACTAACGATTGGCAGCATTTCATTGATGATGGTATAGACATCAACAATGTCATACGACACGTGCTTAGGCTTGCTGAGTAGTAAAAACTCACTCACTAAATCATTAATTCGGTTCAGCTCATTCAGCATGATCTCCGTATACCCATGCTCCTTCTCCAAGCCTTTATCCTGCATCGTCTTCTTGAACATCTGCAGGAATCCCTTGATCGAAGTAAGTGGATTGCGAATCTCATGTGCTGTCCCCGCGGCGATCTGCCCAATCATCGCAAGACGATCACTTCGATTCACTTGCTCCTCTAAGGATCTAAGATTCGATACATCCTTGAAAATTACATAAGCTCCAACGATGTCGCCTTCCTCATCCCTTAGCACGTTCGAATCCATAAGTAGCTCGTACCGGTCCTGATTATTCATCCAAGACATCGCGTGATTACGTACAATGACGCCATCTAAGATGGCACGTTGAACCAATTGATGCTCTAACGGCATGCCATAAAAAATATCATGCATCGGTTTGTTCATGACATCTTCGCTCTGAATCCCTAGAATTCGGCATGCCATGTCGCTAATCTCGACCAGATTAAAATTGCGGTCCATAATAATAACGCCGAGGTTCACATCACGTATGAATGCGCCTGAAAACTGCTGCAGAAGACTTAATTCGCGCATATTCCGTGTATGACTCATAATAATCGAGTGCATGGACTCTCCGTCCAATTGCACGGACAGAATGGTCATATCCGCCTTGATGACATCGCCATTCTTCGCTTCGGCATGGATCCTGAAATACGATTGATGCTTATGCATCTGTTCATGAAAGCGAGTTACAAGCTCCCCGATCGAATAGGATTCTACAAAAAATGTCTGTACGGACTGGCCCAATACATCTTCAATGTCATAACCCAGAACCTTGGCAAAAAGTCCATTACAGCACCTTACCACGCCACCCTGATCAACAAGGAGAGCCAACATATGAGGGAGTCTGTCCACGTAATACTTATAGGTTTCCCTAGTAAAGTCTAACCCTGGCGCAATGAACTCTGACATCATACATTCACCCCGATACTTTAACATGACATATTAACCCTTTGTTTGTTTATATTCGGTTCGAATTACATTTTTCCTTCTTTTGTCAAAAAGAACCCCAAAACAACCCAAAAAACAAAAAAACACCATTCGTAACTTACGTTACGCTGGTGTTCTATTCGTTAAGGTGTACCGTGCACCTGTCTCCGATCGTTGCGATCCGAGTGGCACCCTTACATAACAACTCAGGTCAGGCTGCCCTCCGGCACATGGAACCTCCTACTTATGGCTGCTTCCTTCCGGACCTGACCAGGTTCATAGACATCCATTGCGGAGGACCCGACCGTCAACATCGCATGTAAAGACCAAACCTCACATCGACAAGACCTCGGACAGGAATTCAACCTCGCTGTAGCGGATTGCGAGTTACAGGGCACCGCTGCCTCCCCATCTAGCACGGTAAAAACAAGTATAGCTCATATCCGAATAAATCGCAACCTTTGCGAAAATTTAGCAAATACCGACGCTTGTTAAATAACAAAAAAACTCCCTGACTCAGAAAAGAGCCAGGGAGGTTCTTGATAAAACGACTGGAAATTAGATGCCGTATTTCTTTTTGAATTTATCGACACGACCACCAGCATCCACAAATTTCTGCTTGCCAGTGAAGTGCGGGTGACAGTTGGAACAAATCTCAACGCGAAGGTTTGGCTTCACGGAACCTGTTTCAAATTCATTACCGCATGCGCAAGTAACTGTGGTGATGTGATACGTCGGCTGAATCGCTTGTTTCATCGAATTCACCTCTTTCCGCCCTGGGCTCTTTGCGACCCCAGAGTATATTGACACAATAGAAGCATTATAGCATGTTGTCACATGGACTGCAATACAAAAAGAACTGGACGCATCGTCCTTATATTGGGCTTAATTCGCGGCCTGTTTGCGACGATATTGCACGGGTGGAACATGTGTATACGAACCAATCACGACGTCTGGAAGCTCTGCTTGGTAAATCTCAAGCATTTGCTTCATCCCGAGAATTTCACCTTGCGCCGGAGGAATTAATTCCAAATAACTCTCCGGGTCGATGTTCAAATTTCGCATCTGAATAAGACGCAAATTCGTACGACGAGCGAATTCGATCATCGCTTCGACTTCTTCTTCCCGATCCGTCACGCCTGGGAAAATCAAATAGTTAATCGATGTGTATACCCCTTGGTCTGAGGCGTACTTCAAAGATTTCTCGACATTCTTCAACGTATAGCCGCGCGGTTTGTAATATGCATTATAGTGATCGTCAAGCGCACTAATCGTACTCACGCGCATGAGATCCAGACCCGCATCAACAATGGCGCGAATATGGTCTGTTAGTCCAGCATTCGTATTAATGTTAATATAGCCCATCTGTGTCTGCTGTCTAACTTCCTTTATCGCTTCGACAATAATCTTCGCTTGTGTCGAAGGTTCCCCTTCGCACCCTTGTCCAAAGCTAATGATGGACTCCGGTGTTGTCAGGTGCGTCAGCATGACCTGCGAGACTTCTTCCACCGTTGGTTTGAAGTTCATCCGCGTCTGCGGCGCAGGGAATCCACTATCGTCCGGTTGCTCCGAGATACATCCATAACATCCTGCATTACAAGAGAAGGATACAGGAACGCCTCCTTCCCAACGGTTCAAGAACGTGTTCGAAGAGGTCAAGCATTCATACCCTAATGCACAATTGGATAAATGCTGGTATAACCGGTTCTCCGGATACTTCGTCGTAAGTCGATCCACTTGGATTTTCAGCTCATCACGGTCACAATTCATCGGATTCCACTGTTCTGGATCATCCGTCTTATGCGCCGTAACATAGAAGGCCCCGTCTTTCCAGACGACGGCCGAATAACCGAATAGCGGCAGCTTCTCTTCCTTATTCGTCTTCACGTAACTCGGAATACATAGACGGGTAAATCCTTGCGGTAGAAGTGCGCCCACGGCATTCACATTCTCTTGCAACGCGACCATCTCACCCGTATCCGGATCGAGCCCGATCGGACGCGTAAACGGCAGGCTAACGAGCGTAGCGCCATCCGGCAGCGGAATTAACTCATCCTCTAATATCTCAACGATCATGTCCGCACTACGCGCTAATGCGTGCAATTCGGGGTGATCATATACATTGCCTTGCTCATCTGCGTACACCAAATACATCGTGCTGCACTCCTATCTATTCAAACGAAATCACATCGATCTCCCACTACCGCTACCTACCGATGAGGAGGCAGTCGATGCTGTCCGAGCTGTTCGACGTGGCGCCGATGAACTGGACGAGCTGCTGCCCGCGGTTGGATTCAAATCCAAAGTAGCGAGGAATTCTTCATTCGTCTTCGTTTTACCGATTTTTCTCAAGAAATTATCTACAAACTCCATCGACTCGTTCATGTTCTTACGGATAGCCCATACTTTGTCGAGCGCATCCTTCGTCATGAGCATTTCCTCACGGCGTGTGCCTGAACGGCGAATATCAATGGCAGGGAAAATACGTCTCTCAGCCAATTTACGGTCCAAATGAAGCTCCATATTGCCTGTACTTTTAAATTCTTCATAAATGATATCATCCATACGTGAACCGGTCTCTACAAGCGCTGTAGCAATAATGGTCAAGCTTCCGCCTTCTTCCACATTACGAGCAGATCCGAAGAACCGCTTCGGTTTGTGGAAAGCAGCTGGGTCGATACCACCGCTAAGCGTACGGCCAGATGGCGGCACAACAAGATTATAAGCGCGCGCAAGACGCGTAATACTATCCATGAGGATGACGACATTTTTCTTATGCTCAACCAGACGCAGTGCGCGTTCTAACACAAGTTCCGACACTTTAATATGATTCTCAGGCAATTCGTCGAACGTCGATGCGACCACTTCACCTTTTACCGAACGCTGCATATCCGTAACTTCCTCTGGACGCTCATCAATCAACAGAACAAACAGTTCGATTTCGGGATAATTAGTAGAAATACTGTTGGCAATTTCTTTGAGGAGAAGTGTTTTACCTACTTTGGGAGGAGCTACGATCAAGCCACGTTGTCCAAGTCCTACAGGTGCCAAAATATCCATAATTCGAGTCGAGAGATGCGTTGGGGATGATTCAAGAACAACCTTCTCTTGCGGATAAAGTGGGGTTAACGCTGGAAAATGTAGTCTTTCTGCCGCCGTATCAGGACTCTCACCATTAACCGCATTCACTTGAAGCAGTCCGAAATAACGTTCGTTCTCCTTCGGCGGTCGACACTTACCGGATACTAAATCGCCCGTCCTTAGATCAAATTTGCGAATTTGTGAGGCGGAGATATAAATATCCTCCGCACTCGGCAAATAGTTAATCGGACGAAGGAAACCGAACCCTTCCGGTAAAATCTCGAGCACGCCTTGCATAAACATAAGTCCGCCCTTTTCAGCTTGTGCTCGCAAAATCGCAAAAATTAATTCTTTCTTCTTCATTTGCCCGTAATAAGGAATCTGGTACTGCTTCGCTAACTTATATAACTCCGTTAGCTTCATTTCTTCCAAATCAGAAATTTGAAGATCCATTCATTTAACCACCTATTCCATTAATAAGTCCGATATTAAAGTAGACTAGCTTATAAACTCTTAAATTGAAACAAAATCTATCTTATTAGTATTCCCGAGAAAGCAGCTGCTTATTCAGCAGGAACGAGCGTCTCGCGCCAGACTTCGGCCCCCAAATTTCGAAGATTCTCTACGAGATTGTCATAACCCCGATCGATGTATTCTACACCGGTAATCTCCGTCACACCCTCTTCAACCGTCAGCGCGGCAATCACGAGGGATGCACCTGCACGCAAATCGGTCGCCGTTACTTTGGCTGCATTCAGCTTGCTTCCTTCAATGATAGCCGAACGCCCTTCGACGCGGATTCTCGCACCCATCCGGAGCAGCTCAGGGACATTCTTATATCGATTGCTATATACGTAATCAGTCAACATGCTGACGCCGCTCGCTTGAGTGAGCAAGCTGATCATCGGTGATTGTAAATCCGTCGCAAGCCCCGGATAGACAAGGGCCTTCACGTCAATATTCGTGTAGTTCGACCCGCCAGTGACGCGAATGGATTCATCCATCTCCTCAATACCTACACCCATCTCTTGCAGCTTGGCTGTCAGTGCTTCCATATGCTTCGGAATCACGTTGTCGATTAACACATTGCCTCGTGTTGCCGCCGCTGCGATCATATAGGTCCCTGCTTGAATGCGATCGGGAATGATGGAGTGTCTGCATCCACGCATCGTCGGAACGCCTTCGATTCGGATTGTCTCCGTTCCCGCACCTTTGATCTTCGCACCCATTGCATTGAGCAATGTCGCTACATCAATAATTTCAGGCTCTTTGGCCGCATTCTCAATGACAGTAATGCCTTTGGCGCGCGATGCAGCCAGCATGATATTAATGGTTGCCCCCACACTCGCTACGTCTAGATAAATCTTCGCACCGCGAAGCTCTTTGGCGTATATATGAATCGAGCCATAATCGTTCGTCACCGTCGCACCTAGCGCCTCAAAACCTTTAATGTGCTGATCGATCGGGCGCGGCTCAAAGTTACATCCGCCAGGCATACCGATCGTTGCTTCACCAAACCGTCCCAACATGGCACCCATGAGATAATAGGAAGCACGCAATTTCTTAACCGGACCATTCGGCATAGGAATGGATTTCAACTCCGATGGGTCAATAGCCACTTGATTGCCTGAGAGTCTAACCTTCGCTCCAAGCCCTTCTAGAATTTCGGCATAGGTCGCTACATCGCTAATCAACGGCAAATTATCTAAAACAACTTCTGTCTCACCTAAAATTGCAGCAGGAATAAGCGCGACTGCACTATTCTTAGCCCCGCTTATTTGTACTGTTCCACGCAGCGGACGTCCGCCGCTTATCATTAACTTCTCCATAGAGTCAGAAATCCTCCTATGTATGTTCCAATTCATAGAAATGAGAGAAAAAAAGCTATAAACAAGAAGAAACGACTTCATCGTCCATCGAGGAGGATTAGCGTTTCTGCGAAATGTATAAGGAAGGACATCATTAAATGATGATTTTTTCACACGTATCTATGCCAGAGCATATCTCATAAATGATCGTTATCTCAATAAGAAATGATTTACTATTACCCGAGTATTATACCACAAACAGGAACGAAATAGTAAACATGCTTCCACACCAAATAAAAACAGGACCAAGCGGTCCTGTTAAGAAGCATGTATTCCGTCCCGAAGCTGCATATTTACTGCGATTCGGATCTCATCAATATCGAACGGTTTGGTGAAATGCATCAGCGCTCCGAGATCTGTCGCCTCTTTGACCATGTCTAATTCACCATAAGCTGTCATCATGATCACTTTAAGGAACGGTTTGATCTGCTTAATATGTTTCAAGATTTCAAGACCGTCCATTCCCGGAATCTTCATATCAAGCAATACCATATCCGGCTCTTCCTTGCTAACAATTTCTAGCGCGAGCTTCCCGTTCGCTGCCTGAAAGGTCTGATAGCCTTCGCTGCCGAAAACCTCCATGAGCAATACGCGGATCCCATTCTGATCATCAACAATTAATACCTTCTTCTTCTCCAAACGATTCCCTCCCAAGAGCAACCAGGCGAATATATGGATCATGGATACGGTCCTCTGAACTTGATACCCGTAACTATATTCGCGGAATATGTCCGAATTCCTTCCTACTCTTGGAAAAAACGTAAAAATATTAGCGTTGTACCTTCAGCGCTGCCTTCACAAACTCACGGAATAATGGCTGCGGACGGTTCGGACGTGAGATGAATTCCGGATGGAATTGCACCGCTAAGAACCAAGGATGGCTTGGCAGTTCCACGATCTCAACCAGACGTCCATCTGGCGAAGTACCCGAGATAACCAGACCTGCACGCTCGATCGCTTCACGGTACTCATTGTTGAACTCATACCGGTGGCGATGTCTCTCATACACCAACTCGTCGTTATAGCACTGATGTGCAAGGGTATTATCTTGCAATTTACAAGGGTATAATCCAAGGCGCATCGTGCCGCCCATATCTTCAATGTCTTTCTGTTCCGGAAGCAAGTCGATAACCGGATAATCCGTTGTCGGATTGATCTCCGAGCTGTTCGCGCCTTGCAATCCTGCCAGGTTACGAGCTACTTCGATCACAGCAACCTGCATCCCTAAGCAGATTCCGAAGAACGGAATTTGTTGTTCACGTGCATAACGGATCGCCGAGATTTTGCCTTCGATACCACGATCGCCAAATCCACCCGGAACCAAAATCCCTTGCACACCGCTCAGGTACTCGTCTACATTGCTCTCTGTCAATTCTTCTGCGTTCACCCAACGGATCTTCACATCGGAATTCGCATCGAAACCAGCGTGAGACAAGGATTCTACAATACTGAGGTATGCATCATGAAGCGCGACATATTTACCAACAATGGCAATTTCAACATTATGTTGAAGCTGCTTCACGCGTTCAACCAACTTCTCCCAATCCGTCATATCCGGAGGCGTAGTCGTTAATTTCAAATGATTCACAACGATATCGTCCAGACCTTCGTTGCGAAGGTTAAGAGGTACTTCATACAATGTTGACGCATCGCGGCACTCAACAACCGCATTCGCATCGATATCGCAGAACAACGCAATTTTACGTTTCGTATCTTCGGAAAGCTCATACTCTGTACGGCATACGATCACGTTCGGTTGAATACCGATACTGCGCAATTCTTTGACGCTATGTTGTGTTGGCTTGGTTTTAATCTCACCCGCAGCCTTAATATATGGAATCAATGTACAGTGGATGTACATCACGTTATCACGGCCAATATCGCTCTTGATTTGACGAATCGCTTCAAGGAACGGCAAACTCTCGATATCCCCCACAGTACCGCCGATCTCTGTAATAACTACATCAGATCCAGCTTCACGGCCAGCACGGAATACGCGGTCTTTAATTTCATTCGTAATGTGCGGAATAACTTGAACTGTTCCGCCTAAGTATTCCCCACGACGCTCTTTGGAAATAACGGAAGAATACACTTTACCTGTTGTCACATTGCTGTTCTTCGACAAGTTAATATCGATGAAACGCTCATAGTGTCCAAGGTCTAGATCTGTCTCTGCGCCGTCATCCGTAACGAATACCTCACCATGCTGATAAGGGCTCATGGTTCCTGGATCCACGTTGATGTACGGATCAAATTTCTGAATTGTTACTTTTAACCCTCTGTTCTTAAGCAATCTGCCAAGAGATGCCGCGGTAATCCCTTTTCCTAAAGAAGATACAACCCCGCCCGTCACGAAAATATATTTTGTCACAATCCATACCCTCCTAAACATTTAAAACAGAGCCTAAGCTCTGTCTGACACTGCTACAAAAAAAGAAAAATCCCCTGCGAATCGTTAGTATTAGACTAACCTAATTCACCAAAAAACTTGATAAAAAAAACAAAAAAGTGACTCCCGTAGCCACGGGGCACTTTTCATTCAATCATATATAAATTGCAAAATAAATCTTAAGCCCGAAAAATAGTTTACTCTGTCCCAAGTCCCATGTCAAGTGACGTCACAGACTTTCTAAGAAGTGGATCTTTCGTTCCAAAATCCCCGTTCTTCGTTGCCCAATTTGGAGTCATACAATGGGGTGACAAAAGAAGAGGCCCGCTGTACAGCGAGCCCACTTGTCCGCGAAGACACAAAATTCAATCTACAGCTGTAGACTGTTATTTGTCATCCTCTTCATCTTCTTCGAAGTCGTCAAATTCATCTTCTTCGTCACTGTCTTCCTCGGATTCCTCTTCACCAACGAGTTCCTCGTCATCCATGACAGCTTCATCATCCACTTCGGCGTCTTCTTCTTCATCACCGTACATCTCATCTTGATCTTCATCAATACGATCGAAGTCTTCTTCGTCCGAAGCATATGAATCTTCTTCGTCCGCAAACAGTTCATCGTCATCCATCATGTCATCGTCATCATCATTGATGATACGCGGACGTTTGGAGTTCGTTACTGGATCTTCCGAACGTTCGATTGGGTACCAACGCTTCAGGCCCCATAGATTCGTTCCAACGCATGCAAACCGACCATCGATGTTAATCTCCGTGTACAGTTGCGCGATAACTTCCTTGATCTCATCTTCCGATAGACCTCTTAATTTAGCAACTTCATTCATCAGATCCCGGTAATAAAATGGGTTGTTCGCAGCTTTTAAGATTTCAAAAGCAAGATCCACCATCGGAATCTCGTGCACTTTCTCAGGATCAATTTTTAATTGAAACGGGGTGCTCATTGAAGGACACTTCCTCTCTCACAATGTTCACAACATATAAACATTCTTCTATAACATATCCATATCAAACATAAGTAAAACCTATTTAGGATAAAAATGCAAGCTTGGCGAGGGGAGGAGTTTCTGGGAGGAAAAAGATTGAGAGATGAACGATAGATGAACGGCGGAAGAAGAAGGGCAGATGACAAGGGGGGATGCATGAGGGAAGATGCAATGAGGGAAGATGAACGAGGGCTGCTGGACTGGGGGTGTCGGCTTTCGTCGCTGTTGTCTCCCGGAAAACTTGGATTGGACGAGGCGGTCGATGTTTTCCGGGAGACAAAGGCGAACGTTGCACTCTGCAGCCGACACCCCTCATTCCATTCGCTGCGTTCATCTCCCTCTGGCGCCCCCTCGCCTTCGCTTGTGGGGCGGCGCAAGGAGATGCTCATGCGCTTCGCGCGCATGAGCGCTCTGGGGAAGGGCCTCGCTGGACTGGCTTGACGCCATCCCAATGGTGAGGAACAGATTAAACTACAGCGGTGCGATACAAGAAGGTCCTCCCGTGCTCAGGGAGGACCTTCTTGTGGTGCTGATATGTACTGTCGATTATGGGTCGGTTAGATCCATCGCGCAGTTTCAAGCTTTTTTGGGGTTAAAGGTTGTAAAAGTTAAACCGAAGGTAAAAAATGAGCTTTCAGCACCGAGAAAATTGAGTGAAGGCGAAGAAGGAGGATACGGAGTGTAGGCGAAACCTACATGAGTACCGGACTTCGAGTCTGAACTCAAGGTTCGATGCCGAAATACCTCCAGTCAATCATCGTGATCAAAATCCGATTATTTACTGTCGTTGAAGAGGATTGCGAAGGGGGGGTGCCCTTCGCAGTGACTGTATCCGCCTGAAGAAACAAGGGGTTTCTCCACAGGCCTTGTATCTCATAAAGAACCCTGTTAGGCTCTCCCTTCATACTATGTCCCCGGGAACGCTTTGACACGAAAGATGGCCTATTTCTTTTAAAAAAGGCATGTTACCCAGTCCCTCTTTTCTAGCCAATCATACAATACTGCAACATGGTTAGTCAGGAGGGGACTCCAAATTGGACTACTCAACATTTCTACAACTGCTGCACGACGAAATTGCACGGGGGGGCGGCTCCCAGAAGAAACAAATCATCCGCTTTGTCCATGTCCGCGACTTCAGAAAATGCCTGACACTTTTCAAGAAAATGAAATCCTCTCTTGCCATGCTGAGCGCGGTTCAACCGTCAAGAATTATTCAGGCGATGATCTGTCCTGCCATCTCAGAATCGAAACTGAGCCTGTTCAAAAACGACATCTTCATCGAAGAAGATATGCGAGTCATGAAAGTCCACGCAACCGCACACAAAAGCGTGCAGTGGGATCATGGCATCCCTTGGGGCGTCCAGCATATCCGCGCCCCGCAAACTTGGTCTACCACTACAGGGCACCGCATCCGCATCGGTGTCATTGATACCGGCGTCGATTATCGGCACCCGGATCTTCGTCATTCCGTCATGCGTGGCATTAACCTGCTCAACCGCAACATGCTGCCGCATGACGATAACGGCCATGGTACCCACATCGCCGGAACGATCGCTGCCGCCAACCAACTGAAAGGGATCATTGGGGTGGCGCCTCGTGCATTAATTCATCCCGTCAAAGCCTTCGATCACAACGGTTCAGCCTATGTGTCCGATATCATTCTCGGGATTGATTGGTGTGTTCGAAATCGAATGCATGTCATCAACATGAGCTTCGGTATGAAATCCAGCAGTAAAGCGCTGCTGAATGCGGTCGTCAATGCCTACAACGCAGGCGTCGTGATCGTTGCCTCCTCTGGCAACGACGCCAAACGCAAAACAGTCGATTATCCTGCGCGGTATCCGCAGACGATCGCGGTAGGCGCCACGAATCGGCAGCACCGTGTCGCCAAATTCAGCAATCGCGGCCAATATATCGATATCTACGCGCCTGGCGACAAGATCGTCTCCTCGTGGCTCCGCGGGAATTACAATGAGATGAGCGGCACCTCGATGGCGACATCGCATGTCAGCGGCGCGATTGCGCTCCTGCTCGCGCAGAGACCAGGTCTCTCGCCGAGCGAGATCAAGGCGCTGCTGCGCCGCTCGGCGACAACCATTCGCGGGCGCCGTCCGCACAGCAAGGCGCCCGGCGAAGTCGACGCGCTGCGCCTGCTGCGCGAGGCGGAGCGCTAGACGCGAAGCAGCCCCACCGCAAGCGAACGTTCTCGCTTGCGGTGGGGCTGCTCGTGCTGCTCGCGCACGCGGCCACAGGCCGTGCGCGTTACAGCTGCGCCAGAGCGCGCATGTGCCTACATGCGCTCCGGCGCGGACACGCCAACGAGGCGAAGCGCGTTGGCAATAACCGTGCGCACCGCGCCCAGCAGGGCAAGGCGCGCTTGCGTAACAGACGCGTCTTCGACGATGACGCGTTCTGCTTTGTAATAACTGTGGAACAGCGAAGCCAGTTCATACACGTAACGAATGATCCGGTGCGGTGCATACCCTTGCGCTGCTACCGCGATCTCTTCTGGAAGCTCGCCCATCTTGCGCAGCAAATCATATTCATGCTCTGCTGTAAGCTTCGTAAGGTCTACTTCAGACAACGGCAACACGGCAATCCCCTGCTCTTCCGCTTGACGGAAAATACTGCACACGCGTGCATAAGCGTATTGTACATAGAATACCGGATTTTCGTTCGAAGTCGAAATCGCGAGATCCATGTCGAAGTCCAGATGCGAATCCATCGAGCGCATCGTGAAGAAGTAACGGATCGCGTCTACGCCAACTTCATCCATCAAATCTTCCATCGTCACGGCTTTACCCGTACGCTTCGACATCTTCACCTTCTCGCCATTCTGGAACAAGCTAACCATCTGAGCAATCAATACCGTCAGCTTCGCAGGATCGTTACCTAGCGCTTCCATCGCTGCTTTGACGCGTGGAATATAACCATGGTGGTCCGCTCCCCAAATGTTGATCATTTGGTCATATCCACGAGCATATTTATTCCGGTGATAAGCAATATCCGGTGTCAAATACGTATACGTACCGTCGTTTTTCACCAAGACGCGGTCTTTATCATCGCCGTATGGCGTTGTACGAAGCCAAGTTGCACCCTCTTCTTCGAACACTTGGCCTTTTTCTTTCAATTCCTCTAGCGACTCAATTACAGCACCGGTCTCATACAGGGAAGTCTCACTGAACCACTCATCGAAATGGACTTTGAAGCGACCTAAGTCGCGTTTGATCTTATTCAATTCCTTCTCAAGTCCGTACGCACGGAAAAATTTCGTACGCTCCTCATCGGATAACGACAACAAGCTGTCGCCTTTCTCCGCAACCAACTCTTTTGCAAATCCTTTGATATCCTCGCCGTAGTAGCCATCCTCAGGCATTTCGGCATCCACGCCAAGCTCCTGCTTGTAACGAACTTCAATCGATTTGCAGAGATTCACGACTTGGTTCCCTGCATCATTGATATAGTACTCGCGCGTGACGTTATAGCCAGCGAAATCAAGCACATTGCATAACGCATCACCTACAGCCGCGCCGCGTGCATGGCCAAGGTGCAAGCTGCCTGTTGGGTTCGCACTGACGAACTCCACCTGTACCTTCTTGCCTGCTCCTGCGTTGACACGACCGAAGCCGTCACCTTGCGCCGCAACTTCGGCAATGACCGGGTACAAATAATTTTTGTTCAGACGGAAGTTAATGAACCCTGGTCCTGCAATCTCCGCACTCTCGATGGATGCGGTGTTCTTATCCAGATTCGCGATAATCGCTTCAGCGATTTGACGCGGGTTCTTCTTCGCAATTTTCGTTAATTGCATGGCAGCATTCGTCGCAAGATCCCCATGGGTCTTGTCCTTCGGCACTTCGATGACGAAGGCTGGCAGTTCTTCTCTCGTTACGAGACCTGCAACGATAACCGCTTCACCAACCGCGTGCTTCACGGCATTATTTAACTTTTCCAATACACTTTCATTCTGACTCATGATCCGGATCCTCCTGTATCGTTAAACTCACTTTGAATTGTCCTGTGCTCTCTTCATGGGCGAACAGTTCATATTCCCACTCCACCGTTCCTGCAACGTCCTGCATGTCGATGCTCAGACGTGAAGTCATTTGCGATAATTGCAATTGAACGAATGGCGAACGATAGAACCCTGGCAACCTATTCCCCATCTGAAAAGATTGCTCCGACTGCACGGCCCCGTGCCTGATCAGCTTAATCGTATCGCCGCCAAGCTTCAAGGTCGTCATCGTCTTCGCAGCCTCGCCTGTAAGCGGCGTATCCGTCAGGATCTCCTCATAGCGAATATAGACATAGCTATCTTTATCAATCCGCTCACCTCGGAACTCCTGGATCGTCTGCTCTTGCTCTTGATCGCTTACGATACGTATGCGCACACGATGTTTCTTCGGCATGACCCACGCTCTCCTGTCACGATGAATTCTATCTCACTACTATACCCAGTTCGTCCCATGAATTCAAACAGTTCCTGACGATTCTGAGCAAAATAACCCAATGCCATAGAAACAAAAACCGCCGAAAGGCTCTCTGCCTCACAGCGGTTCGAATGATTCAATTCCAGCCCATGCGCCGAGGGCGATGGCCAGCGTCCCTAGCCTGCATCACCGTAACGCGATTCCGCCCAGCTGTCTTCGCGGCATACAGCGCTTGATCTGCTTCATCCATCACTTCGTGCATATCTTCAATCGTGTGCACACGATCCCGATTACAGCTTGCAAGCCCGAAGGACACGGTAATGAACGCACTTTGCTGCGTAGGCAGCGAGAAGAGGTGACCCGCGACGGCTTCCCGAATCTGATTCGCGAGCTTCTCCGACTCCTCGAGCCCACCCGACAAGATCAGGCAGAACTCCTCGCCTCCCATTCGTGCGAGAATATCCTTCTTCGGACAATATTCGGTCAGCAGCTGCGAGAATTGCCTCAGCACTTCATCGCCAGCGGCATGTCCATACGTATCGTTGATGGACTTGAAGTGGTCGATATCCGCGATCATAACCGTATAATCCTGGCTCGTATTCTGCATGCGCTTCACCAGCCGCGCAATCTTCATATGCAGCGATCGCAGATTGTCCAATTTGGTCAGATAATCCTGCATGGCATTGCGCTGAAAATAAACATACATCTCCAATGATCGAATGACATAATGCATGATGAAATACACCACAATCGCTACAACCAGCATTGACCCCATGAACAGCAGCAGCTCCTCGAGCCCCATGCCCTTTAGCATAAAGAACCCGGATTGCAGCAGAATCGTCGTTGTACTGATTAACGCCCACCGCCATTTGCGATCCAAATCAAGCCGCAACCCGATCCATGTAATCGCGAAGACAAACAGGTCAATGCAGGTTAACTCTTCCGCGATGCGGAGGTTCGGATCTACCAGCCAGCGAACCACCGTGATGCATGCCAGTGTGGTCCACCCTGCGACAGCTCCCCCTCCGTACAGAGAGATAAAAATAAAATAAGTTCGAAGCCCGATCGTCAACGCGTCGATAAAATGGAAATCATCGAAATCCGTAGTCGTAAGAACACTGAGCAGCACCGTAACGCTGGCTAGCACCCCGCCAATGAATCCGAATAAGACGCGATAGCGCCTCGGGGGACGCGAGATGTACACCGCCGATATTTTTTTGAATAATAGACTATATATCACAATAAAAGCTGCGAGCAGTAAAATGAAGTTAAGCACAATGCTTGCTGAGTTCACAAGAATGAATTTCCTCACTGGATCAATGTCCACGATTGGAAAATCGACTACGTACACGTGTCACCCTCCTCTAAGATGTGATCTCAGTATACCGTATGGAGAATGATGGTGTAATACAAGAAGGCCAGGTAATAGTTGTAAATTCACTATCCCTGGCCTTTATCCTTATTTTACGAAACCGAGCAGCATTTCACGAATGACTTTGGCTGCAACGATCTGTGTCTGTTCTGTTGGATCATAGGCTGGAGCGACCTCCACCAAATCACAACCTACGACATTTACGTTAGAGCGAGCGATGGCATGCACAGCATCCAGCAATTCCTTGGACGTGATGCCTCCTGCTTCTGCTGTACCTGTTCCTGGCGCAGCCGAAGGATCGAGCACGTCGATATCAATTGTTACATAGACAGGACGTCCTGCAAGCTCTGGCAATACTTTTTTGAGCGGCTCAAGCACTTCGAACGGGTGGAAATTGATGTTCTCGCGTGCATATTGGAACTCTTCACGGGACCCGGAACGGATACCGAATTGGTAAATGTTCTTACCGCCGATCAGACCTGCTGCTTTGCGAAGCGGTGTCGAGTGCGACAATGGCTCGCCTTCGTAGGATTCGCGAAGGTCAGCGTGCGCATCGAAATGGATGATCGCAAGGTCTGGATATTTCTTGAAGACTTCTTGGAAAATCGGCCAAGAAACCAAGTGCTCTCCACCCATGCCAATCGGGAATTTGTCGTCAGCAAGTAACTTTCCAACATACTCACCAATGATATCTAAGCTGCGCGCTGCATTACCGAAAGGCAAGAGCAAGTCGCCAGCATCAAAATACGTCATGTCTGTAATGCTCTTATCGAGATAAGGGCTATATTCTTCTAATCCAATCGATACTTCACGAATACGGGCCGGGCCAAAGCGCGAACCTGGGCGGAAACTAACGGTGAAATCCATTGGCATGCCGTAAATGACAGCCTTTGAGTTCTCGTAATCATCCGAACTGCAAATAAATACATTACCGGAGTAAGCTTGATCTAGACGCATCGCTTCTGTCTCCTCCTTATTTGCACAGGTCTTCTACAAATTTCGGCAATGCAAACGCCGCTTTGTGTAAGCGTGGGCTGTAGTATTTGGTGTCGATTTCTGGAATTTGTGTCTCATCCACTTCAAGCGGATCGTATTTCTTGCTTCCCATCGTAAATGTCCACAGACCGCTTGGGTATGTCGGCACGTTCGCAGCAAAAACGCGAACAATTGGGAAAATTTCTTTCACATCTTTGTTGACCTTCTGGATCAAATCAGCTTTGAACCAAGGGTTGTCCGTCTGAGCAACGAAGATTCCATCTTCCTTGAGCGCTTCGAAAATACCTTGGTAGAATCCGCGCTCGAACAATGGCGCTGCAGGGCCTACCGGCTCTGTGGAGTCAACCATAACTACATCATATTTATCCTTCGCTTCATGGATGTGCATGAAACCGTCGCCTACGATAACTTCTACGCGAGGATTGTCCAGTTCTCCGGCGATCTCCGGCAAATATTTTTTCGAATATTCAATGACTTTACCGTCGATCTCAACCAAAACAGCTTTCTCCACTTGCGGGTGCTTCAATACTTCACGAATCACGCCACCGTCTCCGCCGCCAACAACTAGCACATGCTTCGGATTCGGATGCGTATACAACGCCGGATGAGCGACCATCTCATGATAGACAAACTCGTCTTTAATCGTTGTCATGACCATGCCGTCCAAGACAAGCATGCGTCCGAATTCTTCCGTATCGATCATCGCCAAGTCTTGAAAATCCGTTTTTTCTGTTACAAACGTTTGTTTCACTTTCGCTGTAATCCCGTAGGATTCCGTTTGTTTCTCCGTGTACCACAATTCCATCGTAGTTAGCCTTCTTTCTTCTCGTAGATTAATCGTTTAGGGACGATTACGTATCACGCTCTTTCCCATGTTTTTTTGAAATATAAGAAAGGATTCTTATACTTCGCGAAGAAACGCTCCTCCCTGACGGGTTGAAATCGCTTCTTCTTAGGACAAGAAGTATTATAATAAAACTTACCAAAAAAGCAACAGTAACCTCGCCAGAATCTAAAATTTAATATTTCGGACACGAATGAATACGACTTTCTAACTTTTTCCATACTAAGGATTAGGTGGAATTCACCCAAGATTGGAACAAGAAAGGATGGAAGGTATGTCGCGACATCAGGCGAGAAAATCACAGTCCCGTGCGGCCCATGCCAAATCAAAGCCATCGCGTCCGATTCGTCTATTGAAACGTCTCGGAGCGGCTGCATTATTCCTATTCCTGCTCCTCCTCATTGGCATCGGTGGCTTGCTCATCTATCTGCGCGCCGATTCCCTACCAGTCTCCTCAATGGGACTCGCCTCCAAGCTTGTGGATCGCGAAGGGCAAATCATCGGTTATTTTCAACCCCAGACTGGAATATCCCGGCGTCCGGTTGGTCCCTCCGATATTGCGTCAGATCTCGTCCACGCCACGTTATCTGTCGAAGATCGTAATTTCTATCATCATATTGGATTCGACATCAAGGGGATGGCTCGCGCGCTGCTTGTCAATATTGAGCATTTGGAGACGAAACAAGGCGCCAGCACATTAACACAGCAATTAGCCCGCAATTTGTATTTGAGTCATGAGCGCACATGGACGCGTAAAGCGAAGGAAGCCATGTACACGATTCAGCTCGAAATGAACTTTAGTAAAGATGAGATTCTGAATCAATATTTGAACAATATCTATTATGGACATGGCGCGTACGGAATTGAACCCGCAGCAGAGCTGTATTATGGCAAGCCTGCCAAGCTACTTACGCTCGCGGAGAGTGCGATGCTCGCCGGCATTCCGAAGGGACCTAAATATTATTCCCCATTTCGCGATATGAAAAATGCCAAAGATCGGCAGCGCACGGTTCTCCTCGCCATGGTCGATTGCGGATACATTACGAAGCAGCAGGCAGACGCAGCATATCATGAGATGCTGAAATTCAAGCCGCTGGAGACGCCGCAAGAAGGCGAGATTGCGCCTTATTTTCGAGATTATATCCGTAATGTCGTAACTGATAAACTTGGATTCGAAGAGTCGCTGCTGGCCGAGGGAGGCATTACGGTCTATACCACGCTCGATCTGCATGCGCAGCAAGCGGCAGAACAAGCCATCGCGAAGCAAATCCCGGCGGATTCGGATCTACAAGCCGCTCTAGTCTCCATTGATCCGCGCAGCGGCTATGTCAAAGCGATGGTCGGCGGAACACGCTATAAGACCAATCAATACAATCGTGTATTCGCGAATACACGGCAGCCTGGCTCGGCCTTTAAGCCGATTATGTATCTGGCCGCGCTTGAAACCAATCAAATGACCAGCATGTCCCGGTTCAAGAGCGAGCCGACGCTGTTCCATTACGATGAGAATCGTAAAACGTACGAGCCGAGCAATTACGGCGGCAAATATTTCGGTGAAATTGATATGCGTCGGGCGATTGCCGTATCTGACAACATCTATGCCGTCAATACGATTATGAAGATCGATCCGCTCAATGTCGTCGAAATGGCAAGGAAGATGGGTATTGATAGTGCGCTGAAGCCTCTACCGTCACTCGCACTCGGCACTTTCCCAGTTAG
Organism: Paenibacillus guangzhouensis; assembly: GCF_009363075.1. Taxonomy (NCBI): domain Bacteria; kingdom Bacillati; phylum Bacillota; class Bacilli; order Caryophanales; family Paenibacillaceae; genus Paenibacillus; species Paenibacillus guangzhouensis. The sequence goes on from NZ_CP045293.1 coordinate 5,233,473, forward strand.
TCCGTTCGAGATGGCTTCCGCTTACGCGGTCATTAGTAATCAAGGCGAACGGGTTGAACCCATCGCCGTCCTGCGAATTACCGATGCCAAAGGAAATTCCATCTATGAAGCGCCTGCTCCTCAGCGCACGCAGGTCACGGATGCCGCGCATACGTATGTCTTAACGAATCTGCTCGAGAGTGTCTTCGACAGCGGAGGAACTGGAAATCGGGTCTCGTCGCTGATGAAGCGCCCCGTTGCGGGCAAGACGGGTACAACGGATACGGATGCATGGCTCGTTGGTTATACGCCTGAGCTCTCCACTGCGGTCTGGGTTGGTTATGATCGCGGGAAAATGATTCATGCCGTTGATGCCCATAAAGCAGCCCCGATCTTCGCGCAATTCACAGAAGAAGCGCTGCGTAATGTGCCGCCGAAGATCTTCCCGATCCCTGAAGGCATCGTCAACGTGTATATCGACCCGCAGACAGGCCAGCTTGCGACCACCGCATGTCCGGACAAGCGGCTGGAAGCCTTCGTTGCAGGCACGGAACCAACTGAATCCTGCAGCGCGCATCACGGAGAAGAGACGAAGCAAGAAGGAACAGAGTCTTCACCGCAGCACCGCTCCTGGTGGCAGGACGTCAAACGTTGGTGGACAGGGTAAAATAACCGCCTGATGTAGCATTCGGCGGTTCAAGAATATAAAAAGAGACAGCAAAATCCATTTCGGATTGCTGTCTCTTCTTCTATATATAGCCTTAAGCCAATGCTTCCTTCACGCTCTCGCTGGTACGTTCCCACCATTCTTGGTTATGCTGCATCAGTAGGTCGCGAAGGAGCTTCTTCTCCTCTGCATCGAGCCCTTCCAGCATCACACGGCGTTTCAGCGCATAGTCCAGCTTGTTCACATGCTCCGCAAGGATCTTCCACCCGCGCTTGATCTCCGGGTCAACAGACATTTCGCATGCCGTCATTCCGCCGTATAGCTGACCTTCCTCATTGCGGTCCACCGCAACCCAGACAATCCAGCATTTGCGACCATTCGGCACCTCATCCCGATTCGGGAGAAATTTAATTCCGCGCTCGATCTTACTCTTCGCGTGCATCGCACCAATATCAATATAAGCTTCTCCTTGATCGATAATGACCGGGGAGACGTTATTCAAGTCGATTGAACCTGCGCCAAATCCCTTATGTTCCTTCTTGCTAACAACGTTCAGGGCTAGCTGTTTCTTCGGTTTTTGCTCTTCAGAACTCATCCGCATTATACCTCCAAGTGATTTAATTTTATTTTAGCTAATATTATTGAAATTGCAAACATATACATGCTGTACATGCTTGTCAACGGGAGGTAAACGTGTATGACCCCACGCCTAACAAAACGCATTCTAACGATCTCGCTCATCGTTTGTCTGCTCGGCTATGCCATCTGGTTCAGCAGAAACCAGGCAGATCATCTCACCACCATGTCGAAGCTTCCAGAACAGCGTACGGCCGCAAGCGAACCGGCAGAACCGAAGCAGACCATCGAGGCGCCGACCTCGAAAGTGTATAGCAAACGCATCGTTGAATATCACACGAATGTGAAGCTCGAAGATTCCCAGGTCGGCAAGACGCTGCAGGGCAGCCAATCCGTCACGTGGACCAACCCCGGCAAAAATATCGTAAATGAGCTGTATTTCCACCTCTATCCCAATGCATTTTCGTCCAAGCAATCGACCTTTATTCAAGAATCTGGCGGAAAACTGCGCGGGGATGTCATGAAGGAAGGCAGCTACGGGTCCATGGAAATCACCGACATGCAAACCGAAGAAGGTATGTCGCTCATGAAACGCATGCAGTATGTACAGCCGGATGACAACAATCCGAATGATCGCACTTTAATGAAGGTTCGGCTCTCTCAGCCGGTCAAGCCCGGCCAGTCCATTACGCTTAATATGAAGTTCAATGTCAAAATGCCGGACGTCTTCGCACGCATGGGTGTCGCAGGCAACTTCGTCATGGCGGGACAATGGTTCCCGAAGCTGGCCGTGTATGAACCCGCAGGTACGCGCGGGCGAACGACCGAAGGATGGAATATCCATCAATACCACGGGAACTCCGAATTCTACTCCGACTTCGGTACCTACAACGTGCGCATCCAAGTCCCTGAAGCCTATAAAGTGGCAGCCTCCGGCTTCCCAACCAAAAGCGCAACCACCCAAGCCGGATACAAAACTTATCAATTTTATGCCGAAGATGTGCATGACTTCGCATGGGCCGCATCGCCGGACTTCATCTATGCTGAACAGCCTTTCTCTGCGCCGAACGTTCCTGGCGTACGAATCAAGCTCTACCTTGATCCGGCGCATAAGGATCTGCAAGAGCGGTACTTCCACGCCGCTAAGGTGTCACTTGCTCGCTATAGCGAATGGTACGGAGAATACCCTTATTCTACACTCTCGATCGTCGTACCGCCTAAAGAAGGCAATGGGGCTGGCGGAATGGAGTACCCAACCCTTATTACGGCATTCGGGGCGATGGATGATAACCCAGGGTATGATCTAGAGCGTACTGTCGTTCATGAAATCGGACATCAATATTTCTACGGCATGCTTGCGAGCAATGAATTTGAAGAAGCTTGGCTGGACGAAGGGTTCACCTCCTACGCTGAGGACCGCGTCATGGAGACGGAGTACGGTATTGTACCGAATCTGCCGATCGAGTCGAGCTATATGACCAGCCCAGCTCCACTGTCTCTCTACGCATGGAAATACAAAGACTCCGACCAATATGCCGAAAATGTGTACACGCGCGGTAAACTGGTGCTCGTTGCCTTGGAAAAGCAAGTGGGAGCCAAGACGATGGCTAAAATTATGAAGACCTACACGAATAAATGGGCCTTCCGCCACCCGACGACGTCGGATTTCCAGCGTGTCGTCGAGCAAGTCACGAAGAAGAATTGGACTGAGTTTTTCAATCAATACGTCTATAAAGGATTCATGACGGATTATGCCGTGGAGAGCATTACAGCGGAGAAGATAGAATCTAAAGGGGCGACGGCCTATGAGTCCAAAGTCATTCTCCGCAAAAAAGGCGGCGATTACCCGCAAGTTCCTGTCGTGTTCATGTTCAAGGACGGTACGTCCGTGAAGCGGATGTGGGACGGCGCATCGGCAACGATTCAGTATACACTCACCCATAAGACACCGCTGGATTGGGTGATGATCGACCCGCAAGATACGATGGTGCTTGAGAATAAACGCATCAATAACTACATGAAGGCCCAGATTGATGAAGCCGTCAAAACGCGAATTAACTTCAGTACAGCAAAACTGATCGAGAGTATCTTGAACGCACTCGGATGGTGAGGTGAACCCGGCATGAAATATATCAAAGAAAGCTTTAGTATTGTTAGGCATCATTTCTATATTGTTATTATTCTATTCTTGTACCAGCTGATCTGGGGCTTCTTCCTCTATCGATTTATCGACGCCATCGTGGTCCCCCTTCTAGAACGCTACCCGGATCCTCACCCTACTGAGACGAGTATGCAGATGTTCTTAATCGAGAGCCAGTTCCAACTCATGAAGACCGATATCATCGATTATTACCTGTGGATGCTGGCTGGCTTATTCCTCATACGCATGATCATCACACCGTTCATCAACGCCGGACTCTACTATTCTATTCACCATCAAGATGATAAAGGACTCTTATTCTTCAAAGGCATGAAATACGCGTGGAAACCGGCCTGTCTGTTCTATTGGCTGGAGAACCTGTTGATCCTCGCCCCAGCGTACTGGATCGTTCCTTACTTCTATCAGGAATGGAAGTTCTACAACCTGGAGCAACTAGGGGTTGCCTTCCTACCGATCATCTTCGGATGGATTGTATTCGCATGGATCATGCATCAATTGTTCTTATTCATGCAGTTTGGTCAGGTGAGCAAGACGGGGATCTTCCGCGGACTGCTCCTCTCCCTCAAAAACCTGCCTATGATTCTAGGCATCACCCTTCTACTGCTCGCATTCCTGCTTGTGATCAGCAGTATTTTTACAGCTGCCGCTTGGATCTGGACAGGGCTCATCGCTATTATTCTGCATCAGACCTACCATCTCGTCCGCTCTATCGTCAAAGTGTGGGGCATTGCAGCACAATATCAACTGTGGCAAAGCAAATGTTAAAATATCCCCACAAAGTGATGTGCCCAAAAAATAGAAACACGATACTCGTCCAATAAAATAAAGAAGTAACGAATAAACCCGATTTTCGCCTAGCGAAGGTCGGGTTATTCGTTGTTTTTCGCAAAAAATGGAGTAAAAACGTAAAAAAAGGTTTGTCAAAGAGAGTAGCGTCTGTTAGAATAGCAATTAGTTAAGATTTTGTAATAAGTTTGTAATCAATTTTGTCATTATTGTGATTCGTATCCGGTGCACCAAATTATTGAAGCCGAGTTCCTGCGCACCAGGAAACGGGGGAACCATCTTTGGGTGAATTGATCTTGCAAGTAAGGGATCATAGGGAGCCTTCAACCGAACCCTTAGCTAACCTCGTAGGCGTTGGAAGGAGTATTACCCTCTTGAAAAAGTTATTTAAATCTATGATCGTCACACTTGCATTAACGATGACAGTCTCTGTTGGTAGCGCTTTCGCCGCAGACTCCAAACTTGACAAAGAAGTTAACGAAGTTATTGGCACTCGCTATCAAAGCGGTGGCACATCGACAAGTGGATTTGATTGCTCCGGATTTACGATGTACATCTTCAAGCAGTTCGACATCAAACTTCCGCACCAATCGAGATCACAGTACAAAATGGGCCAAAAAGTTGCAAAATCAGATCTTCAATCCGGAGATCTCGTATTCTTCAACACAACCGGTAAAGGCATCTCGCATGTCGGTATCTATGTAGGCGACAATAAATTTGCACATGCATCCAGTAAAAAAGGGATTACAATTTCCAGCTTAAGTGATTCGTATTATGTGAAACGTTATGTTGGTGCAACAAGAGTGACGAATTCGGACATTTTTGATGAAACCAATGACAATGACGGCAATCAAGATCACGATGATGTAGAATAATAAGAAGGAGCCCGCGAAGTCCATCCACTGGACACATTCGCGGGTTTCTTTTTACCAAAGCCGTATTAATAAAAGTAAGAACCACGATAGAGGTTTTTTCTCACGAATAACGTTTACATTTAATGTAATATTTCTATATACTTTAAAGGGTGGACAAGCAGAATATTGGAATACCCTAGAGGAGGACTTTATCAATGCAAAAGATTAAAGTAGGTATTGTTGGTTATGGTAACTTGGGGAAAGGCGTGGAGAAAGCCATTCGCCAGAACCAAGACTTGGAGCTCGTAGCGGTATTCACTCGCAGACAGCCAGACCAAATCGCTACAGCAGGTATCAAATTCGAGCATATCTCAGCTGCAGAGCAATATAAAGGTATCATTGACGTGATGATTCTGTGCGGAGGTTCCGCGACAGACCTTCCAGAGCAGACGCCAGTGATCGCCAAAATGTTCAATACGATCGACAGCTTCGACACGCATGCGAAGATTCCCGAATTTTTCAATACCGTGGATGCAGCTGCGAAAGAAGGTGGCAACCTCAGCGTAATTTCGACAGGCTGGGATCCGGGATTATTCTCGCTTAATCGACTGCTTGCGGAGTCTATCCTGCCAGAAGGCAAAGACTATACGTTCTGGGGCAAAGGCGTTAGCCAAGGCCACTCTGATGCGATCCGTCGTGTGCCAGGCGTAAAAGCTGGCGTACAGTACACTGTTCCAGTTGAAGAAGTGATCGACCGCATTCGTTCGGGTGAGACACCAGAGCTCGCTACACGTGAGAAACATTTGCGTGAGTGCTATGTAGTCGCTGAAGAAGGCGCAAACCAAGATCAAATTCGTGAGACGATCGTAAATATGCCGAACTATTTCTCTGATTATGACACAACCGTGACATTCATCTCCGAGGAACAGCTTCAGGCTGAGCATCAAGGCATGCCGCATGGCGGATTCGTTATTCGCAGCGGTGTAACAGGTGAGAACACGAAGCAAATTATCGAGTTCGGATTGAAGCTTGAGAGCAACCCTGAGTTCACGGCAAGCGTGCTCGTAGCTTACGCGAGAGCAGCTCACCGCCTTAGCCAAGAAGGAGCAACTGGTGCGAAGACGGTATTCGATATTCCACTCGGCTACTTGTCCCCGAAATCGGCTGAAGAACTTCGTCGCGAATTGCTGTAATCCTTATATTTTGCGCAAACCTGGTCATCTTAACGATGATCAGGTTTTTTGGTTTTCCCTTGGGAACGTTTACATCATTTGTGCAACAACAATGTAAACGTTTTTACCATTTATCGCTTTAGTGCGATAGCGCTATTTAATCGCTTTGTTAAATAATTTCTATTGGAGAAATGCTTCCATTTTGTATAGTATAAAATGCAAATCATCGTACACAAAGTGTAAATCAAACTTTTATAAAGGAGTGTTTGAACAGTGATCACGGCCATCCCAGAACAAAATCAAGCGGCAGCAAAAGAATATGTACAATCGGTATATGAATTGGTAATCAAACGCAATCCGCACGAGAGCGAGTTCCACCAAGCAGTCAAAGAAATCCTCGATTCCCTCGTGCCTGTATTCGCAAAGCATCCTAAATACAAGGAGCACGGCATTCTTGAGCGCATCGTTGAGCCTGAGCGGATGGTATCGTTCCGCGTGCCTTGGGTAGATGACAACGGCAAAGTTCAAGTCAACCGCGGATTCCGTGTGCAGTTCAACAGCGCGATCGGACCTTACAAGGGCGGTCTTCGCTTCCACCCATCCGTTAATGCCAGCATCATCAAGTTCCTCGGATTCGAGCAAATCTTGAAGAACTCCCTGACCGGACAACCTATTGGCGGCGGTAAAGGCGGATCCGACTTCGATCCGAAGGGCAAATCCGACAACGAAATTATGCGCTTTACGCAAAGCTTCATGACCGAATTGTCGAAATATATCGGACCGGACGTTGACGTTCCTGCGGGAGACATCGGCGTTGGCGGAAGAGAAATCGGTTATATGTTCGGACAATACAAGCGCCTGCGTGGCGGTTACGAAGCTGGCGTATTGACAGGCAAAGGTATCATCTATGGCGGAAGCTTAGCAAGAACAGAAGCAACAGGCTATGGCTGCGTATACTTCGCGAACGAAATGCTGACAGCAAAAGGCTTAAGCTTCGAAGGCAGCACGGTTGTTGTCTCCGGATCGGGTAACGTGTCGATCTATGCGATCGAGAAAGCTCACCAGCTTGGCGCGAAAGTTGTCGCATGCAGCGACTCGAACGGTTATGTGTACGATCCGAACGGAATTAACCTCGATACGGTGAAGCGTCTTAAAGAAGTTGAACGCAAACGGATTAAAGAATATGTAACAGAGCATCCAGGCGCTGTCTACACGGAAGGATGCGATGGCATCTGGTCCATCCCTTGCGATATCGCGCTTCCTTGCGCAACACAGAACGAGATCAATGAAGAGTCCGCGAAATTGCTTGTTGCGAACGGCGTAAAAGCAATTAGCGAAGGCGCGAATATGCCATCGACACTCGAAGCGATCGACGTGTTCTTGAACAATCAAGTATTGTTCGGACCTGCGAAAGCGGCAAATGCTGGCGGCGTAGCCGTATCAGCTCTTGAGATGGCGCAAAACGGCATGCGTCTGCAATGGACGTTCGAAGAAGTGGATGCGAAGCTTCACAGCATCATGAAGAACATCTACCAGAACAGCGTACGTGCAGCAGAAGAATACGGCTATGCAGGCAACCTCGTTGTCGGTGCGAATATCGCTGGATTCTTGCGCGTAGCTGATGCAATGATCGCACAAGGCGTTGTATAATATCGCGAGATCATCGAACGAATCAACATAGAACAAGAGCCGGGCATACCGCATTAGCGGTAGTCCGGCTCTCTTTTTATACTTTATTCAACAATCGGAAGATTTTCAGAGCAAGCTGAATTTGCAGCAGCTCCTCCGAGTTCTTCAAATCCGTTCCGAGCATTTCTTTGATCTTATCGATGCGATAGATAAAGGTATTGCGGTGAATGAACATCGCTTTGGCTGCTTCACTCACATTATGATTGTGGATGAAGTAATTCTCCAACGTGATCATAAAGCTTGTCCCATGCGTATGATCATGGTCATAGAGCTTGCCGAGCCGCTTCAGGAAGAAATCCTCGAGCTCCATCTCCTTAATATTCGAATCCAAGAAATGGTAAACGGAATAGTCTTCGAAGTGTGATACTTCGCCTTGGCTGCCGAATTTCTGCATCAGCCGAATCGCCTCATGCGCTTCTGAGAAGCTCTTATGCAGCGAGCTGATCGACTTATATTGTCTACCGATACCAATGGTGAAGGTTGTCTTCTTGATCTGATGCCGCAGCTTCTCATGCAGCTCAATCGCATAATTCTTCGTCTCGGAGATGGTAACGTTCGGCCGGAATTCACTCTGACCAACCATGATAATAATCCGTTGGTTTCGGAAGAAGCAGGTAATCTCCCCATTCGCCTCACTCGAATATTCATATACCAGTTCCACGCATTTTTTCGCCAGATTATCCATTTCATATTTACGGGCAACGATATCCTCGAACCGTTCGAGCTCCATCGGTTCGATGTTGATCACAATGCAATAATACATATAACTCGAGTTCAAACCATGCAAATCGCATAACGTCTGGATGGTATCCGATGAGGTAATCTTCCCCGTGAGCAAATCGTCGAAAAAATCTTGGCGGATCTGCAGCTTCACTTCCTCAATTTCCTTAGCCTTAATCCGTTCCAGCGCCATAATGGTCGAGGACTGCTCCAAGACGATATAGTCGAATTCCGTCAGCTCCCGTACCGTCTGCCAGACGACAATGTAGCCATAAATATAATGGTTAACAGCAACCGGCAGGATTCGGCACTTGATCTCCTGTCCCTTCGTATGATAGATCCGCTTCACCGACTTCTTCATCTCGCTAATATTGCTTGGAATCGAATCGCGGAAATCCCTCGTGAACACAGGCCGGTTCGGTACGAGATGCAGACTTCCTTCGAGTGGAACTGGATTCTCTTCCAACTCAGCATAGTGCAGCAGATTCCAATCCCGATCCAAGAACACAATGGGATTATGGATCGTCTCCGCAAGCTCCATCGCAATCCGCTCAATCCCCCCGCCCTCCAGCGCAATACGAAACAATATATTATGCATATCCAACGTTCGTCGATTCAACAGGTCATATCTGCCTGATGCCTTCTCGTTGATGATTGCGATCACTTTGGATAACGGATACGTGAACGGCATCTCAAGCAGCGGCAATCCGTACTTGTTCGCCATATCAATCATATTCTGCGGCAGCTTGTCGAAATACCGCTTCATCTTAATGCAGAGCCCCGCGCAGTTGATCTCCGCAAGCTCACGAATAATCCGATTCTGGAGCTCTTCATTACCCTTAAAAATATACCCCGTCGATAAGAGCAATTCATTCGAAGATAACCAGTCAAATGCATCCGGATTTTCCATAATATTGACAATCGATATCACATTATTGATTCCCTGCTCACCAGCAACGACCTTAATGCCTTCGATTGATTTGATGTGGAGTAAATCTTTTACTGTAAGCATTTTCCTCACCCCTTTATTTTTGCCAGTTCGATGGTATGTTTGTGCACCCTGCACAATGAACTTGGACTTTTTTTAGTGTTGTTAACCAATGCTCAATTCATGTATCCGCTTTACAATAATCGTGTCAGATGAAGGTTGTGTAACGTTTCACATCCTCAGATGATGTTCTGCAACGACAATTCACGATGTGGAGGTATTCAGATGTCAGACAACAACTTGGTACAACAATTTCTTGAAGCAGCAGCTCAAGGGGATGTCGCAACTTTGAAGAAATGCCTAGAACAAGGTATCGACATCAATGTAAGAAACAAGCAAAAAAGAACAGCGGTTCTGATTGCGGCAATGAACGATCATTTGAAGGCCGTATCCTTCCTGGTCGAAGCTGGAGCAAATGTGGATTTGCAAGATGAGACTTGCTTCAACCCATTCTTGTTCGGCTGCATTAACGGGAAGCTCGAGCTCGTTAAGCTCATGATCAAAGCGAATACGAACATCGAATTATTGACTCGCTTCGGTGGCGTCGGCATTACCCCTGCCAGTGAGAAAGGCCATGTTGAAGTCGTTCGCGAGCTCCTCACAACGACAGACATCAATGTGAATCATACGAATATTTGCGGTTGGACACCTCTGATCGAAGCAATCATCTTGAATGATGGTGGAGAAAAACAGCAGACCATTATTAAGCTCTTAATCGAACATGGCGCAAATGTGCACATGGTTGATAAGTACGGTGTTACACCACTTGAGCTGGCAAGAAAGAAAGGTTTCGTCGAAATTGAGCAAATCTTGTTAGCAGCAGGCGCGAAGTAACATCATCACGATGCGGTGACCATCATCCAGCCGCCTGTGCTTGGACCGCAATCACCTTAGATTTACAGGAAGGGAAGTGCTAACCATGCACGAGCATCATGCACGATCTGGTGATCTGGACTGGATGAATCAACTGCAACATACGAAATTTCATGGTTATGTGCATAGTGTATTCGACAGAACGATAAATGTCGAATCCATCAAAAATGGCGAATTATATACCTTTGCATGCCAGCACTTGGATAATGCACCCAATACAATGCTAATCGACATTGATCGATTCAGCGAACTTGCGATAGAAGTTAACGACATTGTATATGCTGACCAGCGAATTGTACACATTGGAGACCAATTGTCGATCGCCATGGATCAAGTTACAACGTGGGAATGTCAGCTTCCTCGTTTCCCAAGCGATATCGAATCTGTAATCAACAATCTCGTCATAACAAAAGACATGGCCTTGCAACGCGGGAAATGCGGTGGCATGAAACCTGATTTAACAAGCGGCAGCCTATTTGAACAAGAGACATCGAGGTTGCTCAGCGTTCGTTCCCTGATGCTTCAAGAAGCACTGCTTCACCACCAAGTCTCGGACGCATGTCGTCATGCGGCTGGGATCATCGGCCTTGGGCCAGGGTTAACCCCTTCGGGAGATGACTTTCTCGTTGGCCTACTCTCTACATTTCACATGGAGAATAGCCCAGGCCGCATCTATCAAGGATTCGGCGAGAAAATCGTGGACGTCGCAAGAACATTGACCAATGAGATTAGTTATATGGCACTCAAGCAAGCATCCAAGGGTCGAGTGAGGGAATCTATCACCCGTTTGCTTCATTCCATTACATGCGGTAAACAAGAAGAGTTGATTCTCTCTTTAGATAAGGTATTAACAATCGGATCTTCATCGGGCACTGATATCGTCTACGGGATGATCAGCGGACTCGAGATCAACATTCAAGCAGGAGGTACAGTATGTCTACCAAAGTTGTAATTAAACAAAGCACGTATTTCGATTCTGTGTCCTTGATGTCCCTATCCACCAAAGCGAACCAAATAGAAGGTGTAGAGCAAGCGGTGATCGCGATGGGTACGGAAATGAATAAAGAGGTTCTACGCAATGTTGGACTACTCACACCTGAACTGGAAGAAGCCAAGACAAGCGATCTGATGATCGTCGTCAAAGCGGCTACTGATGAGCTTTGTGAAAGCGCATTCTTGCAAATTGAAGAGCTCTTCAAGAACAAGGGCGCAGCGAAAGGTACAAGCGACATCAAGTATCCAACGATCGATTCCGCAGCGAAAAGCATTCCAGACGCGAACCTAGCTGTAATCTCCGTGAACGGTGCATATGCAGCGAGAGAAGCTAGAAAAGCACTCGATAACGATCTGAACGTCATGCTCTTCAGCGACAACGTAAGCATCGAAGATGAGATCGCATTAAAACAATATGCACATGAAAAAGGCTTGCTCCTGATGGGCCCTGACTGCGGAACAGCAATTATCGGGGGCGTCGCGCTCTGCTTCGGTAACTCGGTTAGACGCGGCAACATCGGTATCGTTGGCGCATCCGGCACAGGCAGCCAAGAAGTCAGCGTTCGTATTCATGATTTCGGCGGCGGCATTACGCAGCTGATCGGTACAGGCGGGCGTGACCTGAGCGAGCAAGTCGGCGGCATCATGATGCTCGATGGCATGAAAGCGCTGGACGAAGATGAAGCGACGAAAGTGATCGTCTTGATCTCCAAACCGCCAGCACCAAGCGTTGAGAAAAAAGTGCTCGACCAAATCAAGCAATGCAAGAAGCCTGTCGTGGTCTACTTCATCGGCGGCACCGAAGAATCGGTGGTTGCTGCAGGCGGACATTTCGCGAAGACATCCAAGGAAGCAGCGCTTAAAGCGGTTGTCCTTGCTGGTGCAGATGAGAGCACGATCAACAAGCGCGCACTCAACATTCCACTTGTTGAAGAAGTACGTGCGAAACTTACTCCAGAGCAAAAATATATTCGCGGATTGTTCTGTGGCGGTACACTGTGTGACGAATCCATGTATATCGCAATGGAGAAATTCGACAATGTATACAGCAACATTCAGAAGAACCCTGACTACAAGCTGAAGGATCTGCATGTGAGCAAAGAGCACACCTTCCTCGATCTCGGTGACGATGACTTCACGAACGGCAAGCCGCACCCGATGATCGACCCTTCGACACGGATCGCGCGTTTCTTGCAAGAAGCGAAGGACCCTGAGGTTGGCGTAATCGTCATGGACTTCATTCTTGGCTTCGGCTCCCACGAAGATCCGGTTGGCGTGATGCTTCCTGCGATCATCGAAGCGAAGGAACTCGCTGCGAAGGAAGGCAGACATCTTGAAATTCTCGGCTATGTGCTCGGCACAGACCTCGACAGTCCGAAAATTGAAGACCAAGTGAACAAGTTGATGGAAGCTGGCGTAACGATCGCAAGCAGCAGCACGAATGCAGGTCTGCTATCCAGAGAATTTGTCGTGAAAGGGGCTTAATGAACCATGAGCAAAATTAATGAACTTTTTAATAGCAAATTAAATGTCATCAACGTGGGTATCGAATTTTTCAAGGATGATATCTTGAAGCAAAATGCAACGGCAACACACCTCGAGTGGAAACCGCCGGGTGGCGGCAAGCCGGAATTGATCAAAGCGCTCGACAAGCTCGAGGATCCAGCATTGATTGAGAAAATCGAAGCAGCGAACAAACTTGCGGTTGAGCGTATTGTGAACTCCCAGCCGATCTTAATCGGCTTCGACCAAGCGATCAATTGCGTACCAGGCATGACGAAGACAACCATCTTGCACTCCGGTCCTCCAATTACGTGGGATCGCATGAACGGTGCCATGAGAGGCGCGGTAACAGGCGCGATCGTATTCGAAGGCTTAGCGAAGGATCTGGAAGAAGCTGCGGAAGTGGCTGCATCCGGCAAAATTACTTTCGCACCATGTCATGAGCACAACTGTGTAGGATCCATGGCCGGCGTCACTTCCGCATCCATGTTCATGCACATCGTTGAGAATAAAACGTACGGCAATATCGCTTACACGAACCTCAGTGAGCAAATGTCCAAAATCCTTCGCATGGGCGCGAATGACGAGACGGTTATCGCTCGTCTGAACTGGATGCGCGACGTACTCGGACCGATGCTTCGTGACGCAATGAAATTGTCGAATGGTATCGATCTTCGTCTTATGCTGGCGCAAGCGCTTCATATGGGCGACGAGTGCCACAACCGTAACAATGCGGGTACAAGCTTATTAATCCAAGCCCTGACACCATTCATTCTAGAGACGAACTTCACGACAGAGCAAAAACGCGAAGTCTTCGATTTCGTAGCAAGCAGCGACTACTTCTCCGGACCGACCTGGATGGCGCTCTGCAAATGTGCGCTTGATGCAGCGCATGGTATTGAGAACAGCACCATTGTTACAACCATGGCGCGCAACGGGGTTGAATTCGGGATTCGCGTCAGCGGTATGCCGGGCAACACGTGGTTCACAGGCCCAGCTCAGAAAGTTATCGGACCGATGTTCGCAGGCTACAAGCCAGAGGATTCCGGCCTTGATATCGGTGACAGCGCGATTACAGAGACGTACGGGATTGGTGGATTCGCGATGGCAGCGGCGCCAGCGATTGTCGCTCTTGTCGGCGGTACGGTAGAAGAAGCGCTTGGCTTCTCGACGAAAATGAAGGAAATTACGACAACAGAAAATCCGAACGTGACGATTCCTCTGCTGAACTTCAGCGGGATTGCAACGGGGATCGATGTTCGCAATGTTATTCAGACAGGTATTCTTCCCGTCATCAACACCGCGATTGCACATAAGGAGCCAGGTATTGGCATGATTGGTGCGGGCATTACGTACCCACCAACGGAAGCGTTCGAGAAAGCACTGCTCGCTTTAAGTGACAAAATCAGCTAACTCCTTATCTTGTAACAAGCCGCAGTAGATCTTTGTCAACTTAATAAGAGATAGGAGAATTACGATGGAACAGGTCAACAATCGTAGCATTGAAGAGTTCAAATCTTACGGGTATGCAGAGGATATTCTACCGAAATCCACTGAGAAGCGTGATTGGAGCACTTTCAACTACATTACAGTTTGGATGGGCGCTGTGCATAACTTGATGTCGTACATGACCGTTGCGGGATTTTTCGTACTCGGTTTGTCTGTCCCGCAAGTACTGTGGGCGGTCATGACAGCGGCAATTATCGTATCGATCGGTTATGTGTTGAATGGCTACGCAGGATCCAAATACGGCATTGGATATTCGATGTTACTACGAAGCTCCTTTGGCGTAAAAGGTTCGGTTATTCCTGCATTATGCCGCGGGCTAATAGCAGGGGTCGTATTCTTCGGAACGAAGACGATTATTGGTGCACAATCCTTTAACGTCATCTTCACGAAAATCTTCCCAGGCTATATGGACATGGTTCCCGGTTTTAATTTCCTAGGACTCGATTTCCCGACGATAGTATCCTATATCATTTTGTGGGTCATCACGGTGGGATTATTCCTAGGCGGCATGAAAATTCTTAGTTTGTTCAGTAAATGGTCTTCACCAATCATTTATATCTTTATCGTAGGCGCCGCTATCTGGGCGATCAGCGTGGCTGGCGGATTCGGACCGATCTTCGACTACACGCCAAGCAATCCAACATCTAGCCCGCTTATCTTCATCGCTTGCGTCAGTGCCCTTGTATCGAACTGGGGGGGTCCAATCGTGAACATCGCGGACCTTACGCAGCGCGCGAAGACAGACAAAGCACCAATGATCGGTCTGCCGCTCGGCATGATCGCATCGTATATCTTATTTGGCATCACTTGTGTAGGACTGCTTGTAGGTACACAAATCGCATTCGGCATCAAAGGATTCAATATCGTTGCGGCGATCGACCAAATCGGCAATCCGTTCATCGTGATCGTGTTATTGCTCACCTTGAATATTGCTTCGACAAGTTATGTTGTATTCGGCAACCTGCTTCCTTCCGGCTTACAAATGACTGCGCTTCTACCAAAAGTGTTCAATGTGAAGACAGCGGCGATTCTAACAGCCATCATCGGAACAGCGATCTTGCCTTGGAAGCTCGTCAACGGCACGCAAGCACTCTATTTATTCTATAGCTTCATCGGTTCGATGTATGGTCCGATTACGGGCATCATGCTCGCAAGCTTCTTCCTTGAACGGAAGAGAACGCTGAACCTGTCTGCGATCTACCTGAAGCAAGGCGATAACGGCGAGTATAAGAGCGGATACAATGTCATTGCTTGTACCATATTTATCATCAGCTTCTTGATCGTATTATCCGGCGCATTCTTCAAAGATGTTGCCTTCCTTGCTGCAATCAGCAAATCGGCATTCCTGAGCGGACTCATTATCTCAGGCGTGCTCTACGCGATATTCTATCGATTCAACAAACAGACGACTGTCTTAGATCGTGAGACAGGAGTGAAAGCATCTTAATTTTCTAGGAGGAATCCCCATGAGTAAACTCGTGATTGTAGCCATCGGTGGCAATTCATTAGTACGTGATAACGGCCGCGATTCAATTCAAGATCAATATGAAGCGGTTCGCGAGACCGTCGTCAATATCGCAGATATGGTTCAGGAAGGTTATAAGGTTGTCGTGACCCACGGGAACGGCCCTCAGGTTGGATTTGCCATGCAGCGTGTCGAGATTGCTAGCGAAGTAAGCGGCATGCCAACGATTCCACTCGTGAACTGTGTCGCAGATACTCAAGGGGGGATTGGCTACCAAATCCAGCAAGCATTAACCAACGAATTCGCCAAACGCGGCATCAATAAAAAAGTAGCGAGCGTCATTACGCAAGTGGAAGTCAGCAAGGATGATCCGAACTTCCAGAACCCAACGAAGCCGGTTGGCTCCTTCTTCACCCTAGAGCAGGCTGAGGCGATGAAGAAAGATCATCCGGACTGGGTGATGATCGAAGATTCAGGCCGGGGTTATCGCCGCGTTGTACCTTCGCCGAAGCCGATCGATATCGTGGAGAAGGACGCGATCAAGTCTCTGATCGATGCCGATTACGTGGTTATCGCTGTTGGCGGCGGCGGCATCCCTGTCGTTCGGACAGGCGACAACACGTACGACGGCGTTGATGCGGTCATCGACAAGGACTTCGCAACAAGCCTGCTCGCAGAGCAAGTGAATGCAGAGACGCTCATCATCACAACCGGCGTATCCCGCGTGTGCAT
Source organism: Paenibacillus guangzhouensis (assembly GCF_009363075.1). Lineage (NCBI taxonomy): Bacteria > Bacillati > Bacillota > Bacilli > Caryophanales > Paenibacillaceae > Paenibacillus > Paenibacillus guangzhouensis. The sequence goes on from NZ_CP045293.1 coordinate 5,250,140, forward strand.
CAACTTCGGCAAACCGAACCAGAAGGCACTGGAGAAGATTACGGTTGAGGAGACGAAGCAATACGTCGCGGAGAACCACTTCGCTCCTGGCAGCATGCTGCCGAAGATCGAAGCCAGCCTTAGCTTCCTAGAGCATAATGGATCTCGTGTTATTATTACGAATCCAGAGAGCTTAAAGAATGCCATCAATGAGCAAGCAGGAACGCATATTGTGAAGTAGAAAGAATCAGCCAAATTGATCAAAAGAACCCTTCAAGCCCCGCTTGGAGGGTTCTTCGCATATTTTCACACGAATAGGCCGGAAGCTCACAACGGTGAACAACCGACCTATACCTATACCAATCGATCCAAATCTCTACACAACGTGCTGCGTTACATATCCATCCTCACGAATTAATGCGAGCGCAGTCTCCAGTTTATCCAAATAGACGGGATCATTGCCTGAACACATGAAGCGGACGCTCCCCTTCCCGCTGCCTACCGGAATGCCATAACGATTCAGCAGTGCGGACAGCCGCTTAATCGTCCCTGCATTGCCATCGATCATCTCGATATGTGGCGGCAGGACGTCCCTTAGGATGGCTTTGTAATAAGGATAATGCGTACAGCCAAGCACAATCATACCATAATCATCTAAGTTATAGGCTGCTAGCTTCGACCGGAAATAATCACCCATCAATTTACGATCGAACTGCATCGCCTCACAATATTCCACAAGCTCCGGCAGCGGAAGAGAATCGACGATTCCCCCCTCATCCACGCGATGAACAAGCGAATAATATTTCGGTTGTTGCAGCGTTAATGGTGTAGCGAAGACGAGCACCCGCTTCCCTGTCGCATGATTCATCTCCACGGCTGGCTTCACCGCGGGCTCCATACCGACGATCGGAAAAGAGTATCGTTCTCTAAGCTCGTTAATCGCAATACTCGTCGCTGTATTACATGCGATAACCAGTGCATCGATGCCCACACTTACCATCTGTTCTACGCCCTCTAGAATGAATGATCTTACGTCATTCTCCGGCTTCGTTCCGTAAGGGACATGTAGGGTATCTGCCATGAAGAGATAGTTCTCTGTTGGCAGCCGGCGCAGTGATTCAGCTAATACCGTAAGGCCGCCGACCCCCGAATCGAAAAACCCGATTGTCATGTGTCATCAATTCCTATCGTAAAAATTTATAGTTATGTGGTGGTATTCCTAGCTAATTCTAGAATATCGCGGGTCGCCGATGATCGCAAGTTGATTCTTCGAACGGCAGTCCCTTCTATGGTACACTAGAGAAAATAAACTATAGCAATTATACAAGGAGATTTGTCATGGTCAAGTTCGTATCTTGGAATGTTAACGGCCTCCGTGCCTGTGTGAACAAAGGATTCTATGATTACTTCAAAGACATCGATGCAGATATATTTTGTGTGCAGGAAACGAAACTGCAGGAAGGTCAGATTGAACTCGAAATCGGCGAGGAATATATGCAATTCTGGAACTATGCTGAGAAGAAAGGCTATTCGGGGACTGCCATCTTTACCCGGCTGAAGCCATTATCTGTCCGTTATGGGATAGAGGAAGATTACGAGCCCGAAGGACGTATTATCACGCTCGAATTCGAAGACTTCTACTTCATCACCGTCTATACGCCAAATGCCAAACGCGACCTCTCCCGTCTGGACGAGCGCATGACATGGGAAGATCGATTCCGGGGTTATCTGCAAGAGCTGGACAAGCATAAACCAGTCATTGTCTGTGGAGACTTGAATGTCGCCCATCAAGAGATCGACCTGAAGCATCCGAAGCCCAACTTAGGCAACGCCGGCTTCACCCTCGAGGAACGGGATAAAATGACAACACTACTCGGCTCCGGATTCACGGATACATTCCGCCATCTCTATCCGGATCAGACAGACATCTACTCATGGTGGTCCTACATGCCGAAGGTGCGTGAGCGGAACGTGGGCTGGCGGATTGACTATTTCCTCGTCTCGTCGCAATTGAACGATGCGATTTCGGACGCAAAAATCGATTGCCACATCATGGGCAGCGACCATTGCCCCGTCATTTTGGAGATGAATCTAGCATCCCAATCCTAAAGGCTCGATACGTTTGAAGACGATTCGAAAAAGACGGTTATATAGGGGGATGTTCGGCGTGGCTGTCGTGTACATCCTCTACGTCACCTTTATGAACTTCATCCATGATCCACAGGCAGCTGCATTTCTCAGCCATAAGGTAGGACTGAAGCGCACGGTCAACACCTCGATTTGGCTGCCTGTGATGATGGTCCACATCGTTGCTGCTTGCATTGCTATGCTCGCAGGGGCCGTGAATTTCTCGAACCTTATTCTGACACGGTATCGTTCCTTCCACCGCGCGAACGGTTATCTCTATGTCATAGCCGTTATTCTCGTCGACATCACATCCGGCTATATGGCCCCCTATGCGACTGGCGGGAAAATGAACAGCATGGCATTTAACTTCATCAATTTCATTTGGCTTATCATGACCATCGCTGCCGTTGTATTCATTAAGCGGAAGCAGCTAGCGAAGCATCGCAAATGGATGATTCGAAGCTATGTATTCTGCTATACCAACCTTTTCATTCATCTCATCAGCTTCCTTGCGAGCAAAGGTGTAGGACTACCTTATGTGACGAGCTATACGATAGGTGTCTACGGCGCAATTGTGATTAACATCCTACTCGCGGAATGGATCATTCGCCGCGTCATATGAAGAATCAGGAGAGAGGGGGACGGTTCACCTCCGTCCTCCTTCCATCATTCATATTCCTCCCTCCATATCTTGGAAATGAATAAAAATCCATAAGATTGTGAAATTAATCACAATATTTCGACAGATGATATATTAAAATTGGAGCGAACCAAAAAGAAAGATAGAAAAGTGGAGGGGTACATCATGAAAAAGAAAGTATCAGCTATGCTTGTTCTCGTTCTCTCTTTCGCGCTCATCATCACAGGATGCGGTAACGGAAGCCAGAGTCAAAGCCAGGACAACCCGAAAAAAGAAGAGACAAAAGAAACAGAAGCCGTATCTGGAGCTACGCAAGCTGGCTATACGCCAGTTGATCAGCTTAAAGATAAATATGACATTATCATTGTCGGGGCAGGTGGCGCAGGGATGTCCGCTGCACTTGAAGCCAAAGCAAAAGGCATGAACCCTGTAATCTTCGAAAAAATGCCGATTGCCGGAGGAAATACGCTGAAATCATCTTCAGGTATGAATGCTTCCGAGACGAAGTTCCAAAAAGAACAAGGCATCAAAGACAGCAATGATCTATTCTATGAAGAAACGCTAAAAGGCGGTCATGATACGAACGACAAAGATATGCTTCGTTTCTTCGTTGATAATTCCGCAAGCGCAATCGATTGGCTCGACTCCATCGGCATTCGATTGAATAATATCACGATTACAGGCGGTATGAACGAGAAACGTACCCACCGTCCGGAAGACGGCTCGGCCGTAGGGCAATTTCTTGTAAGTGGACTCCTAAAAAATGTTCAGGAGAAAGAAATTCCACTATTCGTTAAAGCCGATGTTAAAGAAATTACAGAAAAAGACGGCAAAGTGAACGGCGTCAAAGTCGTGATCGATGGGAATGAGGAAAAAGAAATCGCAGCGAACGCTGTTGTTGTGACAACTGGCGGTTTTGGCGCGAACATGGATATGATCAGCGATGTTCGCTCCGACTTGAAAGGTCTTGTCACGACGAACCAAATCGGCAGTACAGGCGATGGCATTAAGATGATTGAGAAGCTCGGCGGCGTGACCGTGGATATGGATCAAATTCAAGTTCACCCTACGGTACAGCAAGAGAAGTCTTATCTTATCGGGGAAGCGGTCCGCGGTGAGGGTGCGATTCTCGTATCCAGTGAGGGCAAGCGATTCACCAATGAGCTGGATACACGCGACAATGTAACTGCTGCTATCAATAAACTTCCAGAGAAATCAGCTTATCTTGTATTTGATTCCGGTGTGAAATCCCGTGCCAAAGCCATTCAGCAATATGAAAAAATGGGCTTTGTCATTCAAGGAGAATCGGTCGAAGCTCTGGCCAATGCAATCAACGTTCCTGGAGATCAGTTAAAAACGACGGTAGATACATGGAACAGTGCGGTTAAGAATAAAAAGGATGCCGAGTTCGGCAGAACGACAGGAATGGACAACGACTTGTCTGGCGCACCTTATTACGCAATCAAGATCGCTCCAGGGATCCATTACACCATGGGCGGTGTCAAAATCAACACAAATACGGAAGTACTCAATAAAGACGGAAAAGCGATTCCAGGTCTGTTCGCAGCAGGTGAGCTGACAGGCGGTCTGCACGGCCAGAATCGGATTGGCGGTAACTCCGTTGCGGAGATCATCATTTTTGGTCGCCAAGCAGGCATCAAATCGGCTGAATTCGTAAAAGCACCTTAAAAGTGACGCCATTACTGGGTGTACACCTCACAAAGACCCTCATCATAGAGGGTCTTTGTGCTATCTGTATGCAATATTAGTCCCGATGGTACTTCCTCTTATCCTCATCTGTAATGAGCCTGATCACACGACATGGATTGCCCGCAGCAATAACGCCTGACGGGATATCCTTCGTCACGACGCTTCCTGCGCCAATCACACTATTGTCTCCAATGGTTACGCCCGGCAGGATGCTGACCCCTCCGCCAATCCATACGTTGTTGCCTACCGTAATCGGATACGCGATTTCTAGCCCCTCATTCCGCTGTTCGACATCGAGCGGATGCCCAGCCGTATAGAAGCCGCAATTCGGCGCGATGAACACATTGTCACCGAAGGTGATTTTGGCACAGTCCAACATGATGCAATTGTGATTCGCATAGAAATTCTTCCCGATCTCGATATTATAGCCGTAGTCGCAGTAAAAAGGCTGTTCGATGTGGAACGTCTCCGCTGTCTTGCCGAGCAGCTTCTTCAGGACTGCCGCCCGCTCCTCCAGCTTCTGCGGATGCAACTGATTATGCTCGTAACATAATCCTTTCGCATATGTTCGCTCATCGATGAGCTCCTGATCGTAGTTCGCGTTATACAGATAGCCTAGTGCCGCTTTTTCTTTCTCTGTCATGAGGTCCACTCCTTCTCCTATTCATATTCTAGTGAATGAGAGCGCAACATTTCAATAATACCTCTATGATACAACTAAAATATCAAAATGATGGAGGGATTGAGCAAATGAACACACTACAGGGAAAAGTCGCGCTGGTAACAGGAGCTAGTCGGGGAATCGGTAGAGGAATCGCGTTACGATTGTCACAAGAAGGTGCATTGGTAGCGGTACATTATGGGACCAACCGGGACGCTGCGGAAGAAGTCGTTCGTGAGATTCAGGATAGCGGAGGTGCCGCGTTGACTGTCGGCGCCAACCTGTCCACGCTAGATGGCATCCATCAACTATTCACTAGCCTGGATGAACAACTCATCGAACACACAGGCTACCATCGATTCGATATTCTGGTGAACAACGCAGGGTGGGGGCATGCTGCGACCATCGAGCATGTGAAGGAAGAATCCTATGATGCCATCATGAACACCAATGTTAAGGCACCACTATTTATCATTCAGCAAGCCTTATCTCGACTACGAGACGGAGGGCGTATTATCAATATGGCTTCGATGGCAACACGGTATGCTCTGCCCCACCTGCTAGAGTACAGCATCTCGAAAGGCGCTGTGAACACGCTCACCCTCGTGTTGGCTCAGCAGCTTGGAAACCGTCAGATCACCGTAAATGCTATCTCGCCAGGGTTTATCGATACGGATATGAATGCAGAAACCTTGGCTACGCAAGAAGGCCAGCAGTTCGCCGCTGGACTCTCAGCCTTCGGCCGATGGGGGCAGCCTGGTGATGTCGCTGATATTGCTGCTTTCCTCGCTTCGGATGACAGTCGGTGGATCACAGGTCAGATTATCGATGCGAGCGGCGGTTCGCGGCTATAATCCTATAGCGAAAAAGCCACCGATTCTTGAACCTGGTGGCTTCTTCTATTTTTACTACTTGCTCTGCTGTCCCGACAGCCACGCCGTCAACTCTTCGGTCTGAGCCATGACGGCAAGCGGATCGTAATACCATGAACGTTCCTCTGGCCATACGTACATCTTATTATTTTTGACAGCGGGAATGTTCTTCCAGATCGGATCCTTCTGGAAGTCCTCTAATGTGCGATGATTGGACGTCATGATGATATAATCGCCGGCATACTTATCTAGCAGCTCGGATGAAATTTCAGCCCACTGCTTCTCCATAATTTCTTTGCCTATTCCTTCGGGTGGTTTGCGCCCCAGCGCCTGATAAACGGGCTGTCCACCACGTCCGAAGTTATCCCCGTACACCCACGTTGATTTCTCCCCATCCTCCATAATTGTAAATGAAGCATTCGCAGGAATGGATGTATCCACTTTCGCCTTCGCTGCCGCAATTCGTTGATCAAATCCCTCAAGCCAGGCCTTGGCTTCGTCCTCTTTGTCGAACAGCTTACCGAAGTAGGTCAACTCTTCGTGCGCGTTTTTGAGATCGCCATACGGGATGACAACGGTTGGAGCAATTTGACTCAGCTGCGTGTAACTGTCTCCGTTCGCTGTAATAATAAGGTCCGGCTGAAGGCTCATAATTTTCTCAGGAGACGGCTTGCCATAAACCCCTGTATCTGCAACGCCAACAAGCGATTTCTTAAAGTAGTAATTCTGAATCGTCAACCCTGGCGCGCCCACAGGAATCACATCTAATGCAATCAAGCTTCCCAAATATTCTTCAGCTACGATTCGCTTCGGCTGCGTCGGAATGACAATATCCCCATGGACCGTGGAGATCGTCTTGGTTGCAGGTTCCTGCGATGCGCTTGACACCTGATTTTCTGCCTTTGTGTTTGATATAGCCGTGACAGCTTCCTGATCGGCCTTCGCAGCGCTACATGCCGACATAAAGACAAGCAGGAACATCATCACGATAAGCGGCAGACGGCGATGTCTTCGAAGATGATGAAATGTAATCAATGGAATATCCCCCTTTTTAACGATAACGATAATCATTCTCATATAAACTCTATCGTCTCGCCGCCCAAATGACCATACACGAAAGTGATCTCACGTCATGCATATTTGTGATCTTTCGTTAATGCATGCATCAGCTCGTGCAATTGGGCATACGTGGAGATGGGGTCGAACCCGTAAAACAACTCGGGCTGATTCAACAGGTATACCCGTTTATGCCGAACCGCATCAAGCTGAAGCCACTTCGGTGATCGGAAGAATCGATTCGCATGCTGCTGTCCTTCCGGTAAAGAAGGCAGTGAAGTAATAAATATATAGTCCGCCGGATAATCCGCGATCGATTCGATTGCTGCTTCAAGATAACCATGCATGGCAATATTCTGCGCAAGAAGTTGCGGCGGCAGCTGAAAGCCGAGATCCTCGTAGAGGATTTGACTCCCTCTCCCAAAGCTGCTGCTGAAGCAATACGCACTGCGCTGACAGATTTCCCAGACAATCGCTGTGCCTCGCTTACCAACCTCCTGATCAAGCCGGCCATTGCACTCGTCAACGAGCTGGTTATATTGGAATAACCAGTTCTCAGCGACTGACTCTCGCTGGATCATGCCCGCAATTAACCGGAACTGCTCCCGCCAGTTCATGGTCATAAAAGGGATCTCCACGAGCGGGGCAATCGGGAGCAGGCGTTGATTCTCTTTCGCTGGGTGATAGCCGATAATGAGGTCGGGGCCATGAGCAGCAATAGCTCCATAATAAGAATTTGGTGCATGATCATACGGGTTGAACTTCGCTCCGATAGGCTTGCCCTGCATCCTGCATGCCTGTTCTAACCAGGGTGTGTAGACGCCTAACGCCGGAACGGCATCAAGGGCCATCAACATGGCCGTATAATTTTCGTTTAAGGCTGCGATCCGTTTAGGCTTACGTTGATACAACGTCGGAGACATACCTACCCATTCTTTGAACTTTCGGCTTAAATATAATCCTTCCTTATAACCAACTTCCTGTGCCACGGTATGAAGGTCCTCTGATCCGATCAACATCCGCGTCTGGGCACTGCGAATTCGGAGCAGGCTCAGATAGGCATTGAATGTACGCCCCGTATGTTTACGGAAAGCACGGGAGAAGTGTTCTGGACTCACATTGGCCATGCCCGCAAGCTGTTCTCGAGTCAAATCTGTATCATAATTGGCTTCAATGTAATGCAGTGCTTGCTCCATCCAGCTTCCTCGATCCTCCTGCCTTGACTCTATCTCGCGATAGATCCCTAGCAATAGGTCAATGAATAGCTGTTGCACGCGGAATGGTCCCCCAAGTTGAGGCGCTCTCCAACATTGCTCGAGTTCACTTGCGATCCGTAGGATGTCCGCCGGGAACCCATGCAGCGCAGCCGGATACTCCAACCCCGTCGGCGTCGATCCATCCGTAGACATACTTCGGTATGTCAGACAAATACCGCGTAAAGAAACCAAATTCTTCGTCTCAATATCCAATGGGATAGAAGCATCTACTAGAAAAACACTCCCTCTTCCCATCCCATGGGGCTGCTCATCGACAACCAGCATACCTTCTCCATCGCTTATGATTACAATACGGTATGTGGGTATATCATCTACGCACACGATCGGAATGTCCTCATCAAATCTGTATACGCCTAAAGGGATATGAACATGATTACGCGCAGCGGATATTCGCTCAAAATGTGAAACGGATATGGTCATCGTTCATCCTCCCCGAATATGTTCAATCGATGAAGGACGCCATGCACGCCCTTCTTTCAATGATAGAGATTATCATTCTCATTCATAGGTGTCAATCTATTAGCATACCTGATTCCGACATATGAAAAATAGCTGCAGGGGAGTCTCTCGACATACGTTGCAGCCCTATTCCTACTTATCTATACATATGTGCAGCAAGTGCTTGAAGCTTCTCCACGATCTGATCCTCTACCTCATCCCCCAAGGCAATCGACTCGGTGGCGTAACTCGCGAGTTCATCGTGATGACCGATCATCACCGAATGCGCCGCATGCATGAACATCGAGATATCATTCGCATCATTACCGAAAGCGACATACCCCCCCTGCTCGATACCAATCTTACGAAGCGCTCCCCACTTATGGATATTATTCGGGCTCATGTCCAGCACATGCTCGCTCTTATGCCGATGAACGACCACATCGAGCTCTATGATTCTATTTCTATCTTCCCCTCCTACCATATATCTCATGTTGTAAAATGCAAAAAAAGAGCACCTAAGCACTTACGCTCAGATGCTCTATTTACATTTATTCACCAAGGAAGCTCTTGATGAAGAATTCAAGCTGAAACTCCATGCTCAGTGGGTCATTGAAGTAGAACGCCTTCGCATTCGCTTCATACACACGATTGTTCTTCACCGCAGGAATGTTCTTATAGGTCTCTGTATTTTGGAATGAGTTATCTTCTTCTGCATTTTTACTGAAAATCACGTAGTCGCCGAAGTAGTCTCCAAGCACTTCTTGGGACACTGCAAAGTAACCGTCTTTCTTCGTTGCTTCGCTGACTTTATCAGGCTTTTTGAGACCGAATCCGCCATCATAGAGAATCTCCGTCCCGCGCCCGAAATTATCGCCATAGACATAGAGTTGTTTGTTGAATGTCTCAATAACCGATACGGTCGCATTGTCGCCAATCTTCGCTTTGATCTTTTCTCCAGCCTCTTTGACTTTCGTCTTGAAGCTGTCGACCCATGCCTGGGCTTCTTTCTCTTTATTCAACAGTTTCCCGATTTCAAGCTGCTGCGTTAAATAATCGACCTTGCCGTACGTATACGTTACTGTTGGCGCAATCTGCTTGAATTTATCGACGTTCTTGATATCCGATAGCCCGATAATCAGATCCGGATTCAGCTCGATGATCTTCTCAACGCTCTCATCCGAGACCGCTTCAACATCTTTAAGCTGCTCTTCAAATCTTGGATTTTCTTTGGACATCTCATCCACGCCGACGACCGGTACACCGAGTGCCATCACGTTACCAGTTAAGAAACGCGTAATCACGACAACACGCTGCGGATTCTTCGGAACTTCAACAGGACCCGCTTCCGACTGGTACGTAAATGTGCCGGATTCCTCGGATGCGGAGGATGCCGGAGCCTCCGTCTTCGTGTCTGAAGACGTCGTGTTTGCTTTGTCTGCCGTATCTGCAGTCTTGCCACCACAAGCACTTAACAGAAGGACTAAGACCAATGTTAATGATAAGAACAATTTTTTCATTTGAATGACTCCCCTTCTATATCTCTTAATCATCTCACGGATGAGAATGATTATCATCATCACCAGACCATTCTATCGGGTCGTTGTTCAACTGTCAACCAATTTCATGGAAAAAATCACCGTACGCTAATAAACCGTGTCCTCCTTGTGAAAGGAGAAACACGGTTCTGCGGATCTATTTTCAATACCAGGCCACTTCAGATACACACGTATCCTCATACTTCGAGCCCGGGGTGACCTCTAGAATCTTGAACGTAATGGACCTCGTGATGATCTTCTGATCGCTCAAGTCAAATACCGAACCCTTCGTAAAGTCAGCGATATAGGAGCTCCCGTCCGAAAAAGTCAATTTCGCTTTTCGCACACTACCATTCTCAAGAAAAGCAGCTACCGATTTCCCATACCCCGGAAGGATCAAAATCCCGTTCAATGCCGTCTTCTGCGCGAGGGTAATCGTGAAGCTCTGACCGACTCCCTTTCCCTTCGTACCTTCACACCAGCAGGTTGCCGTATCGCCATCCACGACCTGTGACGGTTGATACGAAGTTGATTTCGATTTCGGGAGTGTCGAGGATGCCGTCACTAGCGATGCGCGGACATCGCTTCGATGTTGATACATGTTGGACCAAGCATCTTTCAATTTCTCAGCCGTACGCTTATGGAGGTCCACTCTATATTCGGTCAGGAAATGACCCCGTACATCCACCGAGATATACCGGACCCATGGTTTGATCCCTTCATTATCTGCGACCGGAAACTGGAACTTCACCAGACTGGATTCCTTACACTGGCAGGCCTTCGATAGAATCGCGATGGCGTCATCTGTACGATAGGTTTGGTTCCCATAGGGATCACGAATAAAGTTCCGTGACGGACGGAACTGGGACTTCACCTCCGATGGCAAGACATCCATCTGCAGCACAACTGCACCAGATGTCAATTGAACGCTAGCTTGTCCTTGTCGTGTATGCATGATACCGCTTTGGTCGTATTCATCGAATTCATAGGTGAAGGTTCCCGAATGATCCCCATCCAGCGTCAATGTTGTAAGCGGCCTAAAAGTATAGCTCTCTCCTGAGAACCATGCATCATACGTGACGTTCAGGGCATCATTCTTCTTATCGTATTCTATGCGAAGGGAACCATCCTCATCTTCCTGTTCAACGAGTGCCTGATCCACCCATAACCCTGCCCACGAAGATATCCCCTTACCGCTCAGCGGTTGCGAATTCGCGTTCACCATTGTGGTCGGCGTCACGGTTGCGATTAGCAGCATGAAGGCCAAAAGAGTAGTTATTGTATAACGCATTCCCATCATCCTCGTTCCTCTCATTAAGATCATGCATACCTATTCGATGCTTGGCCCTGTATCCCTTTAATTCGTTCTTTTAGTACCTTCTTTTACGCCAAAATCGCCGCAATAGAATCTTTACGATCGAAACTACACGGCGATTGAAGTCTATGTTAATCTATCTCTATCCACTTGGACAAAATAGGGATTTATTGAATATCAACAAGAGACCCTGTCACAAGATACTTACATAATCACTGACTGATTCTGTCAGGGATTGTACAGTATACTTCATGTACAGGTCGTGAAAGTGAGCTGTATGCATGTCCAAAGCTGATAATATGCTATCCATTCTGTGGATGCTCCGTTCAGGCAGACGGGTGACGGCCTTACAACTGGCCGAGAAGCTGGAGGTTCATGTACGAACCATCTATCGATGCATCGACGCCTTATGTGCCAGTGGTGTCCCGATCGTCGCCGAATCGGGGCCGAACGGAGGCTACTACATTATAGGGGAATTCTTCGAATCTCCACTGTTCTTCGATTCAGACGAACAGAAGGGACTCATCCATGCCTCTACCTTTGCCCAAGAAGCAGGCTATCCGCATTCGGATGCCCTGACCCGGGCGATGGACAAACTCAAGCGATACACAAATGATGAGCAGTTAGAGCAGTTGGAACGCCATGGCGAAGGCTTATCGGTGATCTATCCGAAGATGGAAGACAAGCACCGCACATTTCTACAAACGCTGGAGGAATCAACCGGTGAAGGACGGACACTGGAGATGGCCTATGATCGCGGCAAGGGTGAAGCATCTCCGCCACGGCGATTCGACCCTTACGGTATCGTCTATTGGAAGGGTAATTGGTATACGATCGGATACTGCGGATATCGTGAGGAAATACGAAGCTTCCGAGTAGACCGCATCCACTGGCTGCGAGCGACCGAATCTCGGTTCGATCGTCCCATGGGATTCTCCGCGAAGAACTTCCTGCTCGGACAGCTGCTACCGCATCCTGATCAAGCGGCAGCACTGGAGACGGTGCGAATCCGCGGGCATGAGCAAGTATTGAACGAGCTGTGCCGACACTGGCTCTTCGGGCACGCACGAGTAGAGCGGCAGCCGGAAGAAGCGGTATTCCAACTGGAACGCTCCATGATCGAGACCTATGTGCCTTATTTCCTAATGCCGTACGGGACGACGCTCACCATCGATTCCAAGCTGCTCGTCGAGAAGCTAGTCGAAGCCAGCTCCAAGCTCACAACGCATTACCAGACGATGTTATCCAATCTCAAATAAAGAAAGGAAGATCAAGATGAGCAAGCATGTTTTATTCGGACAATTGAAGGCGAATCCAGGGCAGCGCGATGAGCTCGCGCAGACGATGCTCGCGAACGTGGAGACACTGAGGAACATGGAAGGCTGCATTTACTATATCTTGAACGAATCCATCGATGACCCAGATTTACTCTGGATTATGGAGATGTGGGAAAATGCAGATGCGCATGCCGCATCGCTGAAGAATGAGAATGTCCGTGCACTCATTGAGCGCTGCCGGCCTCTGATTGCAGGGGGTAGCGCTATCCCTGTACGTCCGATTGGCGGCAAAGGGCTATAACGTCCATACTGAAAAACAGCCTGGAGCTTCGTTGCTCCAGGCTGTTGTCTTCGCGTATCGTCTATTGAATCCTTAACTGTAATCTTCGATCAATGAAATCAAACCATCCGTGAACCGAAAAACAGACTTCCCTGCCATTTGCAGCTGATCCCCTGTCTTAAGGCCATTCGGCAAATCTTCAGCAATCGTGCCTTCATAATCGATTTGTACTTCGATTTGATTCCTTGCATCATGGTAATCCACAATGGTCTGACGACGGCTAGAGAAGATTTGCGTGGATTGTTCTGCTAAAGCTTTGAACGCTTCTACCCCTTTGGTTTCCGTGTTCAATTCCCCGTTCGCATAATTACGGAAGATGACATCCTGGTGCAATAGTCGAACCATGCCCGCCACATCAAATGCATTATAAGCTTCAATATAGTGGTTGATCATTTCTCTGTTCCCTTTACTCGTCATCGTCATGAACCTCCTTCTACGTGATCACCCGTCCCCTATCCCCTCGGAGAATCGAGCCAAGTCCTGTTCCGGTCCGTCATCTAATATTTGTATCTGCAGAACAACTAACCCCACGCAGGCAAATACGTAGGGTTGTCCTCTAGCAAACCAGATTTTTGTACGTCGAGCCCTCTTTATCGTTCGGCTAACTCCGCCAAGACCGGCTGCTGCCACACTTGAAATTTATTTCCGTCCAGATCCTTGAAATTTAATTGCAGCCCGCATCCACCTTCGTCACGCACTGCTCGCTCCACCCACACACCGGATTCGCGCAAGGCCGCATCTAAAGTATGGATGTCGTCCGTCTCGAAGCAAATCGGAAACATTTCGAACGGTTCTCTATCTGCCGTCCACCCCGTCGTCATGAAATGAAGCGGATGCCCTCCAGGGCACGGCAGCAGGAACAACCATTGTCCGCTGTCCATTACCATAATCGCTCCACTCCCCGGCTCCACTGGCGAACGTAAGGTGAGTCCTAATACCCGCTCATACCAAGCCGCTGATGCAGCAACGTCGATCACCGGCAAATATGCGCATTCAATGCGTTTAAGCAGTGCTTTCTTTTCCATTTACAAGGCTCCTCCTCGCAAATCATTGTTCTACTCTCGTATCAGTATAATGGAATATATTGATAATAGATACATAAAAATGAAACGTCATTCCAATGTTGCGCACCATGCGAAAAAGCCCGGAACAAATGTCCCAGGCATGAAATAAAACAAAATTCCCTGCAGTTTATAATTCCTTGGTCATAAAAGCACTGTACGGATCTTCGACATAGTCGGCGAAGGGCTCACAGTATTGGAACCCTGCATGCTCATAGAGCTTTCGCGCAGGAATGAACGAGTCCATCGATCCCGTCTCCAAGCTGAGCCTCTTATACCCACGCTGCGTGGCTTCCGCAATAATGTGATCCAGCATCCGCTTGGCCACGCCTTTGCGAAGATGTGCAGAGGCGGTCCGCATGGACTTGATCTCCGCATGCGTTCCGTCGAGTTCTTTGAGTGCTCCGCAGCCTAGCAGCTCATCTTGCTCCCATACCGTCCAGAACGTAATTTCGGGCTTCCTCAGTCCGTCAAGATTCAGCGCATGCACGCTCTCTGGTGGCGAACTCTCGTACATGCCGTTCAGATGCTCCATAATCAACGCTTTCACTTGATCGCCCGTCAGATCGTCTACGCGAATCTCCATCTCGATCACTCCCATTTTCTCACAGTCTACCGTACGAAGGCAGACTTGTCCAGAACGTCATGGTCGAGCGATACAGTGCCATCCGTGATGAGCTAAGCTTTGGTTATCGTCCGCATGACAAAATCATGTTCAGGAATTCGGTAGCCTTCACCCAATACCATAATACCCGAGAGGATAGTGAAATAATTTCCAACAAGCTCCTCGAGATCACCCTCCACAATGTCACCCGCTTGCTGTCCATCCCTAAATATTGGGATTATCCGATCTATATAAGCTTGCAATGGGTATTGCAGGAGAAGTTGCTTGGTTTCCTCCGGTACGCCGTCCGAATGGTTAGCCTGATAGATCAGCATGAAATACGGCGTATTTTCTTTATCCAGGATATGTTTCGTCAATAGTTGTATCTTCTCCAAAGACGATCCTGGGAGTTGAGAAAGTCCTTCGATTGATGAAATCGATGTTTGGACAGCTTCTTGAATAAGCATCGTGAACAGTTCGTTCTTCGTTTTAAAATAGTGGTAAACCAGGCCATGACTGACCCCGGCTTCGGCAGCGATCATACTCATCTTCGTTCCGATAATCCCCCGCCTGGAAAATACTTTAACGGCTGCTTGAATAATTTGTTCTCTGCGCTCATCGCGTATTTGATGCAACTGCTCTCCGCTTAATGGTGACAATCATCTTCATTCCTTTTTTCAGTTTTTGTTAATAAAAACTCCTTAACAGGCTGTGCCACTTGAATGGGCGAATAACCGTTCTCTGGAGATAGATGGTGCAATCTTGGAATCGTCAACATTTGTGACCCCTTTATCGTCTGATTCAATTCACGGATCATTTGATGCACGGATTCCGAGCTCTTATAGCCAGACATTAAGAGTACGTCCGCTTGAACTGCCGCGTATTTACGGTAAGTGGACGCCAGGCGTTGTACTTCCCTATGCTCATTTAGATTTTCAGGTAAAAGGTGCAAAATCCGATTCCAATGCTCCCCGCGTATCCCTATGCGTAAATTAAGTTTAGCAAACCATTTGGGTACTCGCGATAGGAATGTTTGACTCGCTCCTTGTACGAATGTCGTAAACGCCCCTCTGAAGTCTTTCCGATTTATGTCTTCTTCATATTCGGTTATCCAATTCCAATCGACCGGTACGGAGTGAATAACGACTCCGGGCTCATAAAGTGCTATCTTTACAAATGTCAGATTTGCTAAAGAAGCCTCCAATGCCGCAAGTCCCCCATAGCTGTGGCCGAAAATATAGCAGGCTCCCGTAGCCTCTTGTACTGCATTAATATCTTCGCATTCCTTGAGAATTGAATATTCCGGCCCTTGCGGCCCGCTCCCCCCGCGCCCCCGGCGGTCATAAGCCCTGGGCCACGGCCAATACTCTGGTAACCAATCTTTGTCCCGTCACGCGAAATAACTGTCGAACGAGTAAATGAATCCTTATGATCCTCTTTCATTGGTCTGACCATATCGCAATTCCCCTTTTGAGTGCACTTTGATAACTTTTTTGATTGACTAAGTCAGTCAATTTTAGAATAAAATGATTTTCATTCATTGTCAACGGGCGGGTACGATAGTTCATAGAGAACAGGCTGCCGCAAAATCGGCAGCCTGCTCCGTAATTTATAATAGCGAGGTTACGAACTTTACCTCCGGAAAGCGGCTATCCGGTCCTTTCATTAAGATTCCTCCTTGATTTTTCAGATACATATCGAAGAAATCCAGCATATAGGCATTGATAACGGAGTTCGCTCTTTCTGGAGCAATCTTTCCTGTAACGCCCAGCATTTTGAAAATCGGAGAAATGAACTGTACGTCGGTAAAATTCAAATGCTCCGTATTGTCGATATAGAGGAATTGTCCCCCTGCGGCAACCGTTTCGCGCATCCGTTCAAGCTCCAACTTTTTGTCTTTCGTTACTTGATCCATCCACTCTCGTGTGTTATCCATACGGCTAAGCTCTGAATCCGTGTAGACCCGGTTATCCATCACCATTTTTAATTTTACGAATTCGCTTTCCGAGTTCATGAACAAAAACGGCTTTCGCAGACCCTCTCTGTCACGCAGTCGATAAAGCCCTCCATCTAAGTCTATTCCAACCGCGATTCGCGGATCGTAAGAAGCGTCATAGGCCGTCGCTCCACCGATGGAATGACCAAAAACCCCGACATGGCTGAGATCAATCCTCCCTTTTAGATGACTTGGAATCTGCCCTGATTGGATGAGCTCAAATTCGTCAAGCGCAAACGCCACATCGTCGGTTAACACTTTTCCCAACTTGTCGCGGTTTCCGCTTTCCGTTCGGTAATCATTGTCGGGCGAGAATAAGTCGTTGGTTGTGCTGGTCGTGATTCGACCATCAGGAAACTCGGTAGCAAATGTGTTGTAGGTGTGGTCGATCACTGCCACGATATATCCGTGACTCGCGAGATTTTCGGCTTGCGCCGTGTGGAGGAACCTGGAAGAGCCGAAGCCGGGATTCGTAAGGATCAGCGGGTATGAAGTCTGTGCCGAAGAGACTTCGGCCCCCGAATAAGCATGACTGGATACGAACTTCAGGTGTTGAAAAGTAAATCCGGGTAGGCCATAGTTCGCGGCCATATAACGTAAAATCTGGGTATCGGGAATAAAGGGGGCGTACTTGCCGGTGCCAGCTTGAGCCGGATACCATACTTGAACCATCAATTCTCTCTTACCTGTCGCGGCTTTGCCAAATGTCTCCTCCCGGTTTGGATCGACGAAACGAAAGACTTGCGTGCCTACCTTCATCTCGCCGGTTGGCGCCGGAAGGTCGAATACGGGAAACACATAGAGGAAGCACGCCGTTACGGTTAACCCAATCATGATAAAAAGGCGGCCCAGCACCCTACGGATTCGCGAGGCAGTCCGAACGGGTTTCTGCGTTATGAAAACGTCTCTAAGCGAAAGCATAAGCATCAGGATCGTAAATCCGTATAAAAATAAAAACTGAACCCTGTATCCTTCGACAAGCAAATGTATGACTAACAAAATGGAGCCAGCTCCGCTTGTCAGGAGTAAAGCTGATCTTCGGATACGTTGATTGAAAATGAACAGGAAGGCCAACAAACAAGCACTTGAAAAGAATAGCAGCATTTCAAAAAGCCTCACGCCAACTCCCCCTAAAAACGAATCCCATCGATGGATAAAATTAGCATACAGGAGCAAATAGGTTGATACTATTGATCTAGATGACAATTGTCTTACACTCTTTTAAGGTTGCGCTACGATGACTGTTGAACAAGAAAGCCCAAAAAGGGCTGCAACAGGTCACTTACTTACCACCTGTCACAGCCCTCCGGCCTGCGTCCGACGCGGCCTTTCAGCTCTTACTCTTCTCCCGTCGCAATCGGATTCCCCTCATACGAAATCCAATCGCTCCAGCTTCCCGCATACAATCTTACGTTTTTATATCCCGCTTCCTGCAGTGCGATCACATTTGGGCAGGCCGACACGCCCGATCCGCAGTAGACGATGATGGTCTCCGCTTGATCCGCGCCTAACTTGACGAACCGAACCTTCTGCTCATCCGCCGAACGCCATAATCCTTGCCCGTCCAGCGACTCCTTCCAGAATGCGTTCAGCGCACCCGGAATATGCCCGGCCACAGCGTCGATCGGCTCTACCTCACCGCGATATCGTGGGGCTTCCCGCGAGTCAATGAGGAGGACGCCGGACTTCGTCATTTCTTGACGCAACTCGTCGATATGGATGATGGATCGATTGTCGATCTGCGGCACATAAGTTGCAGAACTTGTCGGTTCCGGTATCTCGGTTGTTGTCGGATATCCCCGCTCAGCCCAAGTCGTGAAGCCGTCATCCATGATCGAAGCACCGCCAGTATGTCCCGTGTACTGCAAGAGCCACCATAGTCGACTCGCCATCATGCCGCCTTGATCGTCATAAGCAACCACATGCTTGGACGCATCGATACCGATGCTGCTGAACTTCGATGCAAGTGTATCGATATCCGGCAGAGGGTGTCTCCCGCCATGTTCACCCACGGAAGAGGACAAGTCCCGATCCAAATCCAAATAATAAGCACCTGGCAAATGTCCCGCTTCATATTGTTGCTGTCCCACGTTCGGTGCAGCCCCACCCATCATGAACCGACAATCCACCAAAATCACGTTCGAATCCCCTAAATGCTCATGCACCCAAGTCATAGATACGATGTTGCCTTGTCCCATGTTCTACCGCCTCCTTTTTGCTATAATATAACAATATCGATTTGAGTAGAGGAGGTCAACGATGGACGCATTCCAACACAACCTGCCTGCCATGCAGATCGTCCTAATGACAGAAGCGCATGCCGCAGCCGTCTGCAGCTGGGAGTTCGAACCGCCCTATAATATTTATGGATTCCTACCTTGGGAGGACATGCAGAAGATTGGAATCGAGTTCGGAGACCCTGAGCTTCGTCAGGAGCAATACCGTGCGATTGAATCACCGAACGGCGAGTTGATCGGATTCGCGCAATTTTTCCCTATGGTTGGTGTGACACGGCTCGGCGTCTGCATGCGACCGGATTTATGCGGACAAGGATTAGGAAGCCGATTTATGGAAACCATTGTACAAGAAGCTATCCGTCGTTCGCCGCAAGATGAAATTGATCTTGAAGTACATAGTTGGAATAAGCGAGCCATTCGCACCTATCAAAAGGTAGGTTTTGTAATTACCGACACATATGACAGACGCACCCCAACAGGCATCGGCGAATTCCATTGCATGGTCTGGCAAGGACATTCATCACGATAAGCGGTCGATTTGAGCGTTAGTCACAAAATTGTCATTTACACCTTTTGGAATATAGTGTTACGATGGTGTATAGCTGTGGTAAATTTAAGAAGTAGCATGCAAAGGGGGCGAACATATGCAAAAGTGGATTATGAGCACATTATTTTTCGGGGCTTGTACCTTAGCCATTGTATTGATGTTTACGTTGAACGTTGGTCCTAAAGGCGAACAGAAGCAAGAAGCGAAGATGCCTGAAGTTACGCTTGATGCAGCGGCAGCAGAAGCAACCGTAAAAGCAAACTGCATCTCTTGTCATGGTAACTCGCTGGAAGGCGGCGTTGGGCCGAATTTGCAGAAAATCGGAGCAGAGCTGGACGAACAAAAGCTTTTCAAGACGATTACTAAAGGTAAAGGCGGCATGATGCCAGCTTTTAAAGACAAGCTAAAAGAAGAAGAAATCGCAAACGTAGCGAAATGGCTCGCAGCGAAGAAATAATAACCGCAATAAATAGAAGAAACACGCCGTACCTCTCATCCATATGAGAAGTATGACGTGTTTTTTTGTGCGATCTGCCAGCTAAGTGAGCTTGATCATCGCGACGATGTTCTCTCCAATGCTCACATCGATTAAGTGGAAATTCGAATCATAGGTTACTTCAGCGCTGCCTACCTGGATGATCTTATCCTGTCCAAGCCCGTAGAACACATCATCCGCCAACGCTTCAAGCACTTCCTTCCGTTCTCCTTCCCCTAACCTCTCCCATTCCTCAGCCGTCATCTCAAAGAACTCATAGCAATCCGGAATCTGAGCAACGGCGGTCATTAAATCCGCCAAAATATCCGCATATTCTCTGCCATGTTTAACTCCCATGAACCTCACTCCATTCCTAACCTTGTCCTGTCCAAGCACAATTCCTTCTTTATTATACCTAAATTTTTTGACTAAAGCTGACGATAAATAGTATATTACAACTCTTTACCGCCCAATTTGGCGACTAGCGTCGATAACTAAGGATGGTACCTATTTTATTTCTCATGGATGAGGTGTGCACGTGGAAAAATCAACATTAGCCGGTATTATTTTAGGTCTCTCTGCGATTATAGTCGGGATGTATTTGAAAGGCGCTCCCTTAGGGTCGCTCTACAACCCAGCTGCCTTTATGATTATTTTTGTCGGTACAGCAGCATCGGTATGTATGGCCTTCCCAATGTCCGAGCTGAAGAAGATACCTAAACTGTTTGGCCTCGTGTTCAAGCAGCAGCAATTGATCGACCGTACAGAATTGATCCGTCTCTTCACAGAATGGGCGAGCATTACGCGTCGTGAAGGTCTGCTTGCGCTAGAGGCGAAAGTCGAAGAGATTGACGATGATTTCATGCGCAACGGTATGCGAATGATCATCGACGGGAACGAACAAGATTTCGTACGCGACGTCTTAATGGAGAACATTAATGCAACCGAGACGCGTCACCGTTCGGGAGCACTGATCTTTCAACAAGCGGGGATGTACGCACCGACGCTCGGGGTACTCGGGGCCGTTGTCGGTCTAATCGCTGCTTTATCGGACATGTCCTCGATGGAGCATCTAACCAAAGCGATCGCAGCCGCGTTTATCGCAACACTATTAGGTATTTTTACCGGATATGTTATCTGGCATCCCCTCGCGAATAAATTAAAGCGTCTCTCTGAGCGTGAAATTCAAGTACGATTAATGATGGTTGAAGGTCTGCTATCCATCCAATCGGGTGTATCTACGATCGCGATCGGCCAGAAGCTAGCTGTATTCCTAACTCCTGCAGAACGCGTGAAAATGGAGGAAAAGGGGGAATCCGGCGGTGAGCAAAAAGAGTAGAAAAGCCCATCACGATGAACACATCGATGAATCCTGGCTCATTCCTTATGCCGATATTCTAACCCTATTGCTTGCATTGTTTATCGTACTCTACTCGATGAGTGCTGTTGATGCGAAGAAATTCGAAGAGATGAGCCAAGCCTTTAATGCCGCTTTTAGTGGAAGTACAGGCATCTTGGATCAGACCGCTGTCATCAAGACTGGCCCTGCGAACGGCAAGAAAGATAACGAGGATAAGAACACAGGAAATGTCGATATCAAAGATAAAGACAAAATGACTGCCATGAAGCAAGAAGAAGAGAACATGGCCAAAATTAAAAAGAAGCTGGACCAATATATTCAGGAGAATAAGTTGACGTCACAGCTCAGTACGAAGCTCAATCAATCCCAGCTCCTAATCACGATCAGTGACACTGCGCTATTCGCCTCAGGCAGCGCGACCGTCAAGCCGGAATCCCGTAATCTAGCCGTGACCATGGCGGATATGCTCGAGCAATTCCCGGGATATGAGATAATTATCGCGGGACATACGGATAATCAACCGATCTCGAATTCCGAATTCGAATCCAACTGGGAGTTGAGCTCCACGCGGGCATCGAAATTCATGAAGATTCTGCTGCAGAATCCGAAGCTAGATCCGAAGCTGTTCAGCGTCATCGGCCAAGGGGAATACCACCCTGTGGCGAGCAACGCAACTGTCGAAGGAAGGGCACAGAACCGCCGAGTAGAAATCTCGATCATGCGGAAGTTCGTGAACAATGAGGACACGAAGAGCATTACCGTAAAAAAATAATTATTTAGCCATGAAAAAGGCGCTTCGTTGAACGAAGCGCCTTTCTTCTTACCCGATCCTATTAGCCTAGCTCGTATTGCAGCGTCTTCCCTAGTTCGGCCTTCTCTGCCGGCGTTAAATCTCGCCATGTGCCAACGCGCTGGGAGCCTAGATGAATGTTCATAATCCGAATGCGGCGCAGCTTTTTTACTTCATAACCGAAGGCTTGGCACATTCTACGAATCTGACGATTCTTCCCTTCCGTGAGAATGATCCGGAACTCCCGCTCGCTAATCCGAGTTACCGTACAAGGCAGCGTCATCGCACCTAGAATTCGTACACCACTCGCCATCCCTTGCAGGAACTGAGGTGTGATAGGGCGGTTCACCGTTACAATGTATTCCTTCTCATGCCGTCCTTCTGCCCGCAAAATCCGATTCACAATATCCCCATCATTCGTGAGCAAGATTAGCCCTTCCGAATCTTTATCCAATCGACCAATAGGGAATATTCGTTCTTTATGCTTTATAAAATCAACAATATTTCCCGGGACATGGGACTCTGTCGTACAAGTAATGCCCACAGGCTTATTCAACAGGATATAGACATGTTTGCTCGCATCCGCAATCGGACGGCCATTAACGCGCACATCATCACCTGTCTCAGCTTGACTTCCTAGTTCAGCAACGATCCCATTAATCGTCACTTTGCCGTCAGCGACTAGTTTGTCCGCCTCACGTCGTGAACAAAAACCGGTCTCACTAATAAATTTATTAATTCGCACTGCCATTCACCTCTAAAAATCTTAAATCAACCCAGGCGGATTGTCTAGTTGCACTTCATAGAATACAGGCAATTGGATCGTTACGGTCGTACCAACATTGACAATACTCGTAATTTCCAGTGTACCCTTGTGATTATGAATAATACGCTGACTCACCATCAGACCAAGACCCGTTCCGGTCTCCTTATCCGTATAGAACGGCTGGCCCAGCTTGGAGATGTTCTCCTCTGGAATCCCATGTCCATGGTCGATAACTTGTACGCGTACATCCTTCTCATTCCAAATTTCCGTAATTAACTTAATCGTACCCCCAGACGGCATGGCTTCAAATGCATTTTTGAATATATTGATGAACACCTGCTTTAAATGGTTTTCTTCACACTCAATCACACAAGGCTCTTGCGTAAAATGCGTATCAAAATGGATATTCACCATATTGGCCTGACTATCTAAAAGGGAGATCACATCCCCTAGTATATACCGTACATCCTTCTTCTGAAAGTGCACCGCCTGCGGCTTCGCCAAGATCAAGAATTCACTCACGATCAGATTAATTCGGTCAAGCTCTGAGAGCATAATGTCCGTATGGTTGAGATTAAGCACTTGTTTCTGCTGCTGGAATTGCAGAAAACCCCGAAGGGTGGTTAACGGATTACGAATTTCATGCGCAACCCCCGCTGCTAGCTGCCCAACCGTTGTGAGCTTCTCCGACCGGCGAAGGAGCTCTTCCATCTTCTTATGCTCCGTCACATCTCGGGTAATGCTAGCAAAGGCGATACAGTGACCATTCTCATCATAGATGGCAGAAGTCGATACACTCACATCCACCAGCCTGCCGTCCCTGGTCATACGCTGCGTCTCGCGCGCCATCAGGTTCTTCCCAGAGATGAGCCAGTTCATTACCCGCTCCTCTTCTTCTTGCCTTGATTCTGGTATGATCGTAATATGCTTCCCGACAATCTGCTCTGTATTCCATCCGAAGAGTTGCTGGAAGGCATAATTCGCTAGAATCACGCGACCCTCCAAATCGACAACATGGATGGCGTCCGCGGTCTGATTAATGAACGATTCCAAATACTCTTTCATCGCTCGGTTCTCTTCATAGGTCTGCTGCAACTGATTGGTATAAATACTGAGGTTCCGCGCCATCATATTAATCCGCCGTGCGAGAAGCCCCAGCTCGTCTTTACTCTTAATTTTGAGCCGAGCACCGAAGTGACCGTTCGCCACATCATTGACCTTATCCAAGATCGATTGAAGGGGACGAATCATTCGACCAGCGATCAAATAACTCGTTATGATCATAATCTCCAGCAGTACGATCGATATCGCGATATAGTTCACAAGCTGCTCATTCAAGACGCTCGAGATCATTTTATAATCCATCACAATGCTGATCAAGTAAGAGTCATCATTCGACACGGGAATGAAGCTCTTCGTAACATGCTTGCCGTTGATCTCTGCTTCATAGCTAATATATTCGCCACGAGCAGCCTTCTCTACATACGCAATATCATTCACTGGATCCACATAGGTGTAACTGCCAAATACGATGGGTTGTTCCGTATGATAATAACCTACGCGATCATCGAGAGGGTTCGACAAATCAAGTGCGGAGGCGAGTTTGAACAATTGAGGATAGATGCCTGTCACTTCAAGAATATTCGGATTGGCCGCGATCGTCTTGCGAACGATCTCGTTCATATCGGATATTCGCTCGTAATCTTTGAGATCACTTTCTAGCATATATGTACTTATAATATAGTTGCGTTTGCCGTCTTCATAGAAACTTCGTTTATCCGTAAGATCTGTTCTGGCACTCGTATCTAAAGGAGCAGCCCAGAATCTCTCTAGTGGCTTATCTTCCTTAAGCTCGGCTGGATGAATGAATTGTTGGAAGGCAGCATAGCCGTAATACCAATTATTCGCCACGAGTCCCTGATCGGATATATTCGATGAGCGCTGAATAACCAACTCCCCGTTAACAGGTGCTAGAAGCGAAATGTGCGAAACGCCAAGCCTGCGGCTGAGCTGCTTCAGGTCCTCATCGCGGACTTGGTGAATATCAGGATCAAGCTCACGAGACGCCGTAATGGAAGCCATGTATAACTTCTCGCTTATCAGCTGTTCGACATATGCGGCCCCCGTTCGCGCCTGTTCGAACTCTATCGCAATTTGCTTTGCGGTGGCCATCATTTTATTCTCACTGTCTTCGCGCATATTCTCCTTCGTAGAAAAATAACTGAGTACGATATTAAATAACATAATAACGATCAGCGTGCTTGATATAATGAGAGATAATTTCACTTTAATCGACAAAGTTCACTCCACCTTATAACACTTCGGGTAGGCTAATTCTGGATGATGTTACCTTTAATAATAACCCCTTCCACTCTATTTGGCAAAGAACAAATGTTCAAACTTGATAACCAAGGGATAATTTCCTACAATAGATTCTATGTTATTCACATTTTACACACAGTTCTGTGGATGAATTGGATAATATGTGTATAAGTCTGTGTACAACCCGCAAGTTATCCACAGATTTGTGCACATCATGTTAACAACGAATAAATGTTCGTCGAACAAATCGCAGGAGGATCTATCCCATGCATGAAAATACTTACCAATACTGGATGCGCGAAGCGATTCTAGAGGCGCACAAGGCTGAAGCGATCGGTGAAGTGCCGATTGGCGCGGTGGTCGTCTGGCAGAATCAAATTATCGGCCGCGGTTATAATCTGCGCGAGACGACATTCGATGCGACGGCTCACGCCGAATTAATCGCCATCAGGCAGGCCAGTGAGAAATTAGGCGCATGGCGCCTGCTCGATTGCACACTCTATGTCACGTTAGAGCCTTGTCCAATGTGCGCGGGCGCAATCGTTCAAGCAAGGGTTCCAACGGTTGTCTATGGCACGACGGATCCGAAGGCTGGCTGTGCAGGAACACTGATGAATCTATTACAAGAACCGAGGTTCAACCACCGGACGGAGGTCATCGATGGCATCGCACAGGAAGAATGCGCGGCCTTGCTGACGAATTTCTTCCGCAAGCTGAGGAAGAATAAATCGAAGGACTAAGCTCTAAAAAATGCATGTTCAGGCAAAACCTAAATGCGGACCTGAAATGTTTCCAAAGAACGTAAGCATATGCTCTTCGAAGATGAACGTAGATTCGATAAGTTATCCACTTGTGGATATAACCATTTTGCGCTATAATGCATACAATAATTTCAGATCGGAAATATGCCGATGAAGAGATTCCAACTCGGAGGCGTTTGCGACAAGAGTTCCAGGTCACCCCTCATGAACTCCCTAAGTTAACCGGTCACCGCTCCGTTATCGCGGTACCAAAGTGGATTTGCACGTGCCATCGGGCACATGCGAATCAAGTTGGGTGGCACCGCGAGCACAGCGCTCCTCGTCCCAATCGGATGAGGGGCGCTTTTTGTGTTTTTACCACAATAACGCGTTAGCGGAAGGAGACCACCATTATGTTAGACATTCAATTTATTCGAGATCATGCAGAGCAGCTGCAGCACATCGCAGACCAGAAAGGCATCGCCGTATCAATCGCGGCGCTGCTCGAGGCTGACGCGCGGAGGCTCGACTTGCTCCAGCAAGTCGAAGCGCTGCGGCGCGCACGCAACACGCTCGCCCAGCAGGGCGCGAGCGTAGACCGCGCATCGAGCGAAGCGATGCGCCTGCAAGCCGAGGCACGGCAGCATGGCGCCGTGCTGAAGGCACGCGAACGCGAGCTGCGCGACGCGTTCGAGACCTGGCACGAGCTGATGCTGCTCGTGCCGAACATGGCGTCGCCCGCCACGCCCGCAGGCGTGAGCGACGCCGACAACGTCGAAGTGAAACGGGTCGGCGCAGCCCCCCGTTTCGACTTCGAGGCGAGAGATCACATCGCCCTCGGCGAGGCGTGTGATCTCTTCGATCTCGCGCGCGGCGTCAAGGTCGCCGGCACGCGGCAGTACTTCCTGCGAGGCGCGGGCCTCAGCCTGCACCGCGCCGTGCAGCAGCTCGCCCTCGATCTCCTGATGGATCGAGGCTTCACCGCGATGGACGTCCCGCTGCTCGCACGGGAGGACGCCATGATTAACACCGGCTTCTTTCCGGGTGGCCGCGAGCAAACCTATGCCGTACCAGAGGATAACGCCTGGCTCGTCGGTACCGGCGAAGTCCCCCTCGTCTCGTATTACAGCGACGAGATTGTCGATGTCGCAGCGCCAATCAAACTCGCCGCGGTGTCGAATTGCTTCCGCCGAGAAGCTGGCTCAGCTGGACGCGATGTACGCGGCCTGTACCGTGTGCACCAGTTCGCAAAGGTTGAACAGGTCGTAATCTGCAAGAACGACCTCAGCCTAGCGGAGTCGATCCTGCACGAGATGATGGCCAACAGTGAAGAGCTGCTACGATTACTCGAGCTGCCCTATCGCATCGTCGCCGTAAGTGTAGGCGACATGGGACAAAAGAATTATCAACAATTCGATATTGAGACGTGGATGCCAAGCCGGGACGCTTATGGTGAGACCCATTCGGCTTCGAGCTTGCTCGATTTCCAAGCCCGCCGTTCGCGGATCCGATTCATCGATGAGCAAGGCAAGCCCCAATTCTGCTATACGCTGAACAATACGATGGTGGCTACACCGCGCATTCTGATTCCGCTGCTGGAGAACCATCAACAGGGAGACGGGTCGATTCGTATTCCTGCAGCGCTGCAGCCCTATATGCGAGGTATGACGGAAATCCGCCCAACAAAGGTGCTCACATAACGCAAAACGGCTGCTGACCCACTTTGCAGGGTCAACAGCCGTTCAGATAGACAACCAAAAAATCCGCCCCAGTTACGGGCGGATTTCTCTATTATTCTGCAGCAACTCCAGCGCCGCCGAACATTTGTTCAAGCTGTTCCATCGGAATTACGTCTTGTGGAGGCGTACCAATTTTGAAGCTTGGTTTACCGTTAATGTTGGAGTACTCCGATGTTACTTTCGCATTTACTTTCACGGTAGATCCTTCAGCAGTTACATCCACATTGATGTTTGCTTCTTGATATGCAGGGAATTGATCCTTGTTCACAGCTGTTACAACGTTCAGATCGTTGATTTTGAAGCCCTTCTTGATCTCAGCTAGCGCTTCTTTCAGCTTCGCTTCGTCTGTAAGGTCCTTTTTCGCTGTTGCGATATCTTCAGCTTTCAAGCTTGGAATCATGTCTTTATACTTATCACTTGCGAGCAAATCAAGCACTTGCGGTGCAACGTCTTTCACAAGAACTGTAAGACCCTGCTCCAAATTCTCGTTGTTGATTGCTAGCTTAACAACTTGCTTCGCTTCTACGCCCTCAGGCAATGTAACAGACTTCGCATCTACCTCTTGGAAGAATGTTTTGCCATCGAATTTCTCGAATAAGATCTTCATAATATCCATCGACAATTCTTGCGACTTCGCAGTATCGAACGTTGGAACTGTGCTCTCGCCCGCTTGTTCAGCAAGCTTCTTCATATCGATCTCAACGAATTTGCCAACCAGGTTCTCTGGCATCGGAATCATTGGGATGCTTGGTATCTTCACCCACATTTTTTCTTTCGTCATAACGATCGGCATATTCAGCGTGAAGGATGCATCACCTTTGATCGTCAGATCCACGTTCATCTCCATTTGCATTGGATCTTTCTGATAAGCACCTGTCACTGTAACCTGAGCATTCTTAAGCATATTATAGACCATGCCTACTTCTGGATTCGCTGTAAGCTCTGGACTGGATACGTTCAGATCATTAAGAACAAATGATGCCTTGAAATCATACGATTTCATTTTGACAGCATTGTCCATAGCTGCTTGAAGTGCTTCCTTCGGATCTTTCTTCGCCCCACAACCGGATAATACGAGCATGATCGCTAGCATACCCATGACGACGGACATCCATAACTTCCTGTTCAAATCAATTTCCCCCTCAATCCATAGAAAAATTTCATACCGTACTATCATAGTACATTTCCCATGAATTGCAAACGGTTTTCTGTAATATTTTCAAAAATTTCTCAAATAGTACTTTTATCCTAGTGGATATCCTTCTTCTTGAATCTTCCACCGCTAACATCATGAATGTTGCCAATCGCGAGGAAGGCCGACGGGTCTAATTCCTGCACAATGGTCTTCAGTTTAGCTTCTTCTAGACGGGTAATCACCGCGAAAATCACTTTCTTGTCATCACCAGAGAATCCGCCTTCCCCGTTGAGATACGTAACACCCCGGCCTAGACGGCTAAGGAGCGCTTCCCCAATCTCACGATGGCTATCACTAATGATCCAGACCGATTTTGACTCGTCGAAGCCTTCAATAGTCGTATCCATCATCTTATAAGCAATGAAATAAGCAATCAGGGAGTACATGGCACGATCCCAATCAAATACCAATCCTGCACAGCTAAGAATGAAAAGGTTAAAGAACATAACGATTTGGCCTACGGAGAAAGGGACCTTCTTATTGAGAAGAATCGCCACGATCTCCGTACCATCCAGGGAACCGCCGAACCGAATAACAAGTCCGACCCCAATCCCGAGCAGGATGCCTCCGAATACAGCCGCGAGCAGCGGATTATCTGTGAATGAAGGCGAATGATGGAACATCACCGTACCAATGGACATCACCGATACACCAAGTAATGTGGATAGTGCAAAAGTCTTACCAATCTGTTTATAACCAAGGAATAAGAACGGTAAATTGAGTACGAATAGGAAGAGACCGAGCTTTAATCCCGTAATATGCGACAAAATAATTGATATCCCTGTAATCCCGCCATCGATAATATTGTTCGGAACCAGGAAGAACTCTAGAGCAACAGCCATTAAGATGGCACCAATTAGAATAAAGACGACTCGCTTCAAAATAATTGGCAGTGGTGTTCTCAAATGTTTACGTGTGGACTGCGCGGCTACGGCGCTTGCATGTTCTTGCATAAAATTTCCCCTTCTTGTCTTGAACAGTTTCTATTCAATTAGTTTAGTTACTATACTATTTATTATATAAGATATCTATAAAATAAAAAACCTTAAATCTAAAATTAATTAGAAATAAGGCCTTTTTTTCATATTTTTTATGGAAAGTACTACCCTTGCGGATTGTTGTGGCTCACATGGTTATGTTGTTTAGTTTTCTTCGAGCCGGATAACGGTTCCTGTTGTCCAGTACCATTGTCGGCCTGGTGATGGCGTTCTTTCTGCTGTGCTTCAGGAACAGGTATTGCTTTGGACTTGGCCATTGAATTGTACCCTCCTATTATGGATGTTTCGTATCGGTTGTGTGGTCATGATTCAAGGCATCCTGATGACGCCGATCATTGCGATCTTGCTGCTGCTGTTGCGCTTGATGACTGTTCACTGCGGTCTGATTCAAATCGTCCACTACATTGCTTAGATTTTTATCCACAGCGCCTTTCGCTTTCGTCATACTGCTGCCTCCTTGATCCTATTCGCTGAACGATGAATTCCAATTCTAATGTTCATGCGTGATGTCGTGAAGCGCCTGTGCGCATTCATGAATATTGCGTGTATACGTCTGAGCCATTTCTTGAATCACCTGGGTGCGCTCATCGACGGTTACACCATCACGTTCGACATCCACCAGATCTACCTTCACTTCACGTGAGTCCACATAAGCGCATTGAAAATCAAATGTATACATTTGACGTCCCGCGGCCTCAATATGGATGCGCAGCGCCTGCGGATTAGCTCCATCTGGCTCTACCTGGGCATGATCTCCTTCTTGCAGTGTCGTTGGCAGTGTCTGCTGCCAAGCGTTCACAAGTTGCTCCTGGGCAACCGATATCGGTTCATTATTCTGCATAACTGGCACCTCCTACTTACGTACACACCTATTCTGTGAAGGGAGGATACCTTTTATGCAACATCGCCAAAGCGTGCGGTCCCGATAATGAAAAAAGACCCTAACATCGATGAACGACGCTAGAGCCTGGTTATGTTGTAGGTTATGGCGGAGAGGGTGGGATTCGAACCCACGTGGGCTTGCACCCTAACGGTTTTCAAGACCGCCCCGTTATGACCACTTCGGTACCTCTCCAGATAAAATCTTTTCGTGACAAAAAAGATCTTACCATAGTATGCACCTAAAATGCAAGTCCTATTTCTTAGAAATTACTTCTAGGCCGCCCATATAAGGCTGGAGAACAGTAGGAACGCGCACACTACCATCCGCTTGCTGATAATTCTCAAGAATGGCTGCGACTGTACGGCCGATGGCAAGACCTGATCCGTTCAGTGTATGCACGAACTCTGGTTTGCCTTTCGCATCACGACGGAACCGAATATTCGCACGACGTGCTTGGAAATCTTCGAAGTTCGTACACGAAGAAATCTCACGATACATGTTGCTCTCAGGAAGCCAGACTTCAAGGTCATATGTCTTCGCCGATGCAAATCCAATATCCGCAGTACATAATGTCAGGACACGGTAAGGCAATTCAAGCAATTGCAATACCTTCTCAGCATTCTGGGTCAGATCCTCGAGTTCAGCGTAAGAATCTTCCGGTTTCACGAGCTTCACAAGCTCTACCTTGTTGAATTGATGCTGACGAATCAATCCACGCGTATCGCGACCTGCAGAACCTGCTTCCGAACGGAAACATGCACTGAACGCAACGAATTTCTTCGGCAAATCTTCCACATTCAGAATCTCTTCGCGATGAATATTCGTGACAGGCACTTCAGCTGTTGGAATGAGATAATAATCTGTATCGCGCAGCTTGAATAGATCCTCTTCGAACTTCGGCAATTGACTCGTACCGATCAGACTGTCGCGATTGACAATGTACGGCGGTAGAATTTCTTCATAACCGTGCTGATCGCTATGTAGATCCATCATGAAGTTCAATAGAGCCCGTTCAAGACGTGCGCCAAGCCCTTTATAGAATACGAAGCGTGATCCCGTTACTTTGGCTGCTGCTTCGAAATCCAGAATGCCAAGGTCTTGTGCAATATCCCAATGTGCCTTCGGCTCAAAATCGAACTTCGCAGGCTCAGACCATCTACGAATCTCAACATTATCTTCTTCAGAAGCGCCTATAGGTGTTGCATCGCTTGGGATATTCGGAATTGCTAGCGTTAGCTCTGTGATCTTCTCATCGAGCACACGCACTTCTTCATCCAATTCCTTGATACGATCCGATACTTCGCGCATCTCAAGGATCAAGTCGTCTGCATTTTCACGCGCTTTCTTCAGTCTAGCTACTTCTTGCGAAACCACGTTACGACGATTCTTCAGGGTCTCGCTCTCTTGCAGCAGTTCACGACGACGAACATCAAGCGCTGGGAATTCAGCGATCAAATCAAGCGATTTACCGCGATTCTTAAGCGCTTCCTCCACACGTCCGAATTCATTTCGTAAAATTTTTACATCTAACAAATGATTTCCCTCCAATGAAAACACCTTAACCCTTGTTTACAAAGAGTCAAGGTGTCTATTTACCTTATGGATTATCGTTCTACAACAGCAGAATCTTTAATCATATCCAGGAAATATTCATGCAGACGCACATCGTCTGTCAATTCCGGATGATAGGAAGCTGCTAGCAAGTGCCCTTGCCGTGCTGTTACAATCTCTCCATTGAAGGTGGAGAGGACCTCCACCTCTGGACCAACCTGCGTAATGAGCGGTGCACGAATGAATACGGCACGAATGGGCTCATCAATTCCTTGTACAGGCAAATCCGTCTCGAAGCTCTCGCGTTGCCGACCAAACGCATTACGCGCAACCGTCATATCCATTAATTCGAGATGCGCCTCGTCTTGTCCTTCAATTCGCTCCGCAAGAACAATAAGTCCTGCACAAGTGCCGAAGATCGGCTTCCCTTGTGCCGAGAAGCTACGAACCGCATCAATAAAGTCATACTTGCGCATTAATTTACCAATCGTCGTGCTCTCGCCACCCGGAATGATCAAGCCGTCCAACTCGTCCAATTGCTCCACACGCTTCACGCTTACGCCTGTTGCGCCTGCTTGCTCAATACTGCGAATATGTTCAGCTACAGCTCCCTGCAGCGCCAATACGCCAACTTTCATTGCAAGTCCCTTCCTTCTTACCAGCCGCGATCTTGCATGCGCTCGGATGCGCTCAATTTGGAGATTTCGATCCCTTTCATTGGCGTACCAAGGTTCTTCGACACTTCAGCGATCAATTTGTAATCTGTGTAATGTGTTGTTGCTTCAACAATCGCACGTGCGAAACGTTCAGGGTTGTCGGACTTGAAGATTCCTGAACCAACGAATACGCCGTCTGCACCTAGGTGCATCATCAATGCTGCATCGGATGGTGTTGCAACGCCGCCTGCAGCGAAGTTAACAACCGGCAATTTGCCTGTCTCATGAACGTCAAGCAACAAATCATAGGATACGCCTAAGTTTTTCGCTTCAGCATACAGCTCGTCCTTGGACAAGTTCTGAACCTTGCGGATTTGGCTGTTAATTAGACGCAAGTGACGTACCGCTTCAACGATGTTGCCTGTTCCTGGTTCACCCTTCGTACGAAGCATCGATGCACCTTCACCTACACGTCGAAGTGCTTCGCCAAGGTCTTTGGCGCCACATACAAATGGGATTGTGAATTCTTTCTTATTAATATGGAAAACTTCATCCGCAGGTGTTAACACTTCGGACTCATCAATATAGTCAGCACCCAGTGCTTCTAATACCTTTGCTTCAACATAATGTCCAATACGAGCTTTGGCCATAACTGGGATGGATACCGTCTTAACAACTTCTTCAAAGATCGTTGGATCCGCCATACGAGCGACTCCGCCTGCTGCACGAATATCCGAAGGAACGCGCTCAAGTGCCATAACTGCTACTGCACCTGCTGCTTCAGCGATTCTTGCTTGCTCAGCATTCATGACGTCCATGATGACGCCGCCTTTTTGCATTTCTGCCATACCTCTTTTTACACGAGATGTTCCTGTTTCCATTATGCTCTGCCCCCCGAAATATATTAAATCAATGGATTTATAGATCGATACAGCTCTTTGAAGAATGCATGAATCTAACAAAATATTTTACAGTATGCACTTGAAATAGACAACCATCTAGCTCGGAATTCAAGCAATTTAGAACAGATTTTTAATTCCAGAGAACAAATCCTTGAAGAAGTCGCCAATCGCACGGAAGAATAAGCGCAGCCATCCGCCCTTTTCTACATCCTCCGATGCAACCAGATTTACTGTCTTCTTCTGGTCGCCATTGTCGGATTTGAACGTATACGTGATCTCTCCGACTTTTTGGCCCTTCTTAATTGGAGCTACCAACGTCTCGTCCATTTTGGTTGTAAAGGTGACCTTGTCAGTATTCGCGCCTTTTGGTACAACGAAGCTCACAGCAGACTCGGTTACCGCCGATACCTCTGTGGATTTACCCTTCTTCAGCTTCGCCTTGTCTGCACCTGGAACAACCGATTTAGGGGCTACCGCTTGCTTCACTTCGAAGTTGTTGAATCCATAATCAAGGACTTTTTTCGTCTCGATGAACCGCTTCGCTTCTGTCTTGGCACCCATGACGACACTGATCAGACGCATACCGTTACGTGTTGCTGTTCCCGCGAAGCAGAATCCTGCTTGCGAAGTATGCCCTGTTTTGAGTCCATCCAACCCAGGATAAGCATAACGTTTGAATGAAGGAATGGATGCATTGGATTCCAGCATCCAGTTATAGTTAATAATCGGCGTTTTATCACGCTCACGGAATTTGTAAGATTGAATTGTCGTAAATCTGGAGAAATCCGGATGATCTTCAACAATCCGCAAAGCTAGCTTTGCAATGTCACGTGCCGATACAACTGTCTCCCGGTCTTCGGTTGGACGGTATTTCTCAGGCATATCCGCACGGCTTAGCCCCGTTGCGTTAATGAAGTATGCCGTTTTCATGCCCATTTTTTGTGCCGTTTCATTCATTAATTTCACGAACTCTTGTTCCGACCCGGCAACGCGTTCTGCAAGTGCTACCGTTGCATCATTGGCCGAACCGACCGCCATCGCAATGAAGAGCTGCTCTACGGTATGCTGATCCCCTTGAGCGAGGAAGATTCGTGATCCTTTGGTTAGGGATGCATTTTCGCTTGTCGTTACGATTTCATCCCATTTCAGCTTCCCTTGCTTTACTTGTTCTTGAACAATGTATTCGGTCATCATCTTCGTCATACTCGCCGGTGGCAAAGCCTCGTCTGAGTTAATATCAACAAGCAATTGGCCCGTCGCGGCATCCATCAAAATCGCTGATTTCACTTCGAGGTTCAACGATTCAGCGGTAGGCATTTTAATATTGGCAGATGTAATATCCTTCGTGAGCGACTGTGTTGTCGTTGTAGTCGTCTTCGTCTCACCTTCTGCGAAAATCGCGCCTGCAGGAGCCAGCGCACCGCATAGTAGTTGGAATCCTAAGAATATGGCAATCGTCTTCTTCAACATTTGACGTTTTTTATGTTCACGTAATTTATCATTATTCATCTTTTTCAAAACAGATAATTCCCCTCTCGTACATAACACAAATAATATTGATTAAAAAACCTATAAATCATTGTAACACACGCTTGTACACAAAAAAAAGACAGGCAAGGATTAGAACCCTGCCTGCGCGATATAGACCTATAAAATTCCCTTTAAACCGAGTAGTTCGGTGCTTCTTTGGTAATTTGTACATCATGCGGATGGCTCTCGCGAAGACCCGCACCTGTAATCCGAACGAATTGTGTATCGTTCTTCAATTCATCAATGGTTGCTGTGCCGCAGTAGCCCATACCCGCACGCAAACCGCCGATCAATTGGTGAATGGTGTCTGCTAACGGCCCTTTGTAAGCAACACGTCCTTCGATACCTTCTGGGACGAGTTTCTTCTCGTTCTCTTGGAAGTAACGATCTTTACTTCCTTCTTTCATAGCGCCAAGGGATCCCATGCCACGATATACTTTGTAGCTGCGGCCTTGGTAGATTTCTGTCTCGCCTGGGCTTTCTTCTGTACCA
Source organism: Paenibacillus guangzhouensis (assembly GCF_009363075.1). Taxonomy (NCBI): domain Bacteria; kingdom Bacillati; phylum Bacillota; class Bacilli; order Caryophanales; family Paenibacillaceae; genus Paenibacillus; species Paenibacillus guangzhouensis. Next base: position 5,286,214 of record NZ_CP045293.1, read on the forward strand.
GCGAATAGGCTTCCTAGCATCACCGCTGTTGCCCCTGCTCCTATCGCTTTAACGATCTCGCCGGAATATTTAATACCGCCGTCTGCGATAATTGGAATACCATGTTCACGAGCAACCGTTGCACAATCATAAACAGCCGTTACTTGCGGAACACCGATCCCTGCGATAACACGTGTTGTACAGATCGATCCTGGACCGATACCGACTTTGACCACGGATGCGCCAGCTTCGATTAATTCACGTGTACCTTCGCCTGTAGCGACGTTCCCCGCGATAATCGTAAGATCTGGATACAGCTCACGGATCTTGCGAACCGCGTCGATAATGTTAATATGATGTCCGTGCGCCGAATCAACCGTAATCACATCAACGCCGGCTTCCACAAGCGCTGCAGTCCGTTCGAATGTATCTTTGGAGATACCAACCGCTGCACCTACGAGTAAGCGACCTTGTGCATCTTTTGCAGCGCGTGGGAATTGAATGGCTTTCTCAATATCTTTAATCGTAATAAGGCCTTTAAGGGTATTCGTCTCATCCACAATTGGAAGCTTCTCAATTTTGTGCTTCTGAAGGATGCCTTCAGCTTCCTGAAGTGTTGTACCAACTGGTGCAGTTACCAGGTTCTCGCGTGTCATCACTTCGTTAATTTTGATCGCAAAATCATGTACGAAACGCAAATCGCGGTTCGTTAAGATCCCGACCAACTTCTTATCCTCGTCGACGATCGGTACACCAGAGATGCGATATTTCGCCATCAATGCTTCTGCATCATAAACGTGGTGGTCAGGTGTAAGGGAGAAAGGATTCGTAATAACGCCGCTCTCAGAACGTTTCACACGATCGACTTCTTCCGCTTGTTGTGCAATCGTCATATTTTTATGAATAATCCCAATACCGCCTTCACGTGCCATTGCAATCGCGAGTGCAGCTTCCGTTACTGTATCCATACCTGCACTGATAAGAGGAATGTTCAATTTCACCGATTTACTGAGCGATACAGAAGTATCAACCTCACGCGGTAACACTTCTGACTTCCGAGGTACCAACAACACATCATCAAAAGTTAATCCTTCTTTAGCAAATTTCGTTTCCCACACCGGATAGTTCCTCCCTTAAATCTGTAGTTTATAAGTATTGCCGTCAAATATTATTGTTCATCTTAGCAAAGGGGGTATAGGCTAGTCAAGGAATCCGAAATAGTCATATAATTCAGTTATTTGTAGTTATATTTGCACTTCGAATTCCATAGCAAAAATTGGTGTATCCCTTGTCCCTCTAACGCTTTAACTTGCTGAATTACTTCGCTCTCCCCATAAGCCCGATGAGAGCGCACCCATGTGGCAGTAAAATTCTGCAACCAGGGTCTGATCTCTGCGGGAGCATTGCCTGAACGTCGATTCTGCGTATTGGATGCGATAACACGCTCTGTATTCGAGGATGACATTTGTTCATTCCGTTTCTTAGCATCGATCATCGCATGCTTAATGACACTGCCAGGCGTCAAGTCCGGATGGGCGATTCCATAAGTCCCGCTGGAATAATGGGAAGGGTAGGTCATAGGCGATATGTAGTCTACTTCACTTGCAATTTGTTCCCACACTTGGCCAATCCCCATATCATTCTTCTCGGACGTGACCAGTCCGAATACATCGGCAGATACATAAGCACCTGCAGCATGAATCGCTGGACGAGCGCGTTGAAGGAACTGACGAATGGCTTCCGCTCGTGTTCGGCCTTGTTGATGCGTAAAAACAACCTCCTGATTAACACGTCTCGCATTGTCTGGAAACCGCACATAATCGAACTGGATCTCATCAAAACCTAATCGTGCAGCTTCTACCGCAATCGCAATATTATAGTCCCATGTCTTCTCAAGGTACGGGTCTAGCCATGCTGTACCTTTCACGTCATGCCATACGTCTCCGTTTTTCTTATGTAATGCCCATTCTGGCTTCTTCTTCGCGAGATATGGATCTTTAAAAGTAACAATACGCCCTATCGTGTAGATCTGTTTAGCTTTCAATCTACGGACTAAGGCACGAATATCTTGAATGGCAGGATGATGATCCGCACCAGCTTCCTTCACTAGCGGGATAGAAGAAGAGTATGTCAAAATCCCCTCATCTGCCTTCACATCAATAACAAGGGTATTCAAATCTGTCCGTTCGAGCAGCCCGAGCAATCGATTCAACGCCTTGTTACTCCCTGCAACCCACCCAGATACATAAATCCCTCGCGCATGAATCTTCTTCGGAAGCCTACGTGCCAATACTTGTTGCGCTTGTTCATCTGTATATGAGGAAGGTGTGATGCCGTCTTGAGTTTTAGGGGATTGAGCAAACTTGTGGTGTCGAGTTGCTGAAGATTCACAACTGGTTAGCATCATTGCCAACCCTAGAAAAAGCAAGAGCAATTTGAATTGATTTGGCATGTCTTCCACCTCCTACCCTGTAGTATGGGCGTAAATCCCTGTAAACTTGAAAGGGGGTTGAAGGGTATACAGGTAAAAAATGCATATTAAAATGGGTGAGATATGCGATTAAACTACACCCGAGTACGGAACGAGTGTAGTGCAGGTCGGGGCCGCTCGGCATGTTGGCCTTGATTCGGCTAACGAACTCAGAGCACCTTATTTCCTCAAAATTTGTGTATATGGTTTTCTAACGAATCCTCAGGTCGCTATTTCCGTATAACACGTACTTTTTGCCTGATTTCGGCCAAATAACGCTATTCAGATTCGTTAAATTCAAAAAATCCAGTTTTTCGAGCCAATTAGGATACGACGGTTCGTTAGCCGAATGCGAGTAACGATGGACAGTCGGCCACTCCCGTAGATCTATCCAAACAATACAAACAACAAAAAAAGACCACCTTCGAGAAATAAATCTCAAAAGTGGTCTTTCGCTGCTTGGCATCGTCCTACTCTCCCAGGACCCTGCGGTCCAAGTACCATCGGCGCTAGAGGGCTTAACGGTCGTGTTCGGGATGGGTACGCGTGGAACCCCTCCGCCATCGACACCAAACGTTACAGAGTTTGATCTCTGAAAACTGAATACGAGATAATTTGCGTTTTATGTTTAGGATAAGCCCTCGACCGATTAGTATTGGTCAGCTCCACACATTGCTGCGCTTCCACCTCCAACCTATCAACCTCGTCGTCTTCAAGGGGTCTTACTAATTGGGAAATCTCATCTTGAGGGGGGCTTCACGCTTAGATGCTTTCAGCGCTTATCCCGTCCGTACTTGGCTACCCAGCGGTGCTCCTGGCGGAACAACTGGTACACCAGCGGTACGTCCATCCCGGTCCTCTCGTACTAAGGACAGCTCCTCTCAAATTTCCTACGCCCACGACAGATAGGGACCGAACTGTCTCACGACGTTCTGAACCCAGCTCGCGTACCGCTTTAATGGGCGAACAGCCCAACCCTTGGGACCTACTTCAGCCCCAGGATGCGATGAGCCGACATCGAGGTGCCAAACCTCCCCGTCGATGTGGACTCTTGGGGGAGATAAGCCTGTTATCCCCAGGGTAGCTTTTATCCGTTGAGCGATGGCCCTTCCATGCGGTACCACCGGATCACTAAGCCCGACTTTCGTCCCTGCTCGACCTGTATGTCTCGCAGTCAAGCTCCCTTATGCCTTTGCACTCTTCGAATGATTTCCAACCATTCTGAGGGAACCTTGGGGCGCCTCCGTTACTCTTTAGGAGGCGACCGCCCCAGTCAAACTGCCCACCTGACACTGTCCCCGAACCGGATCACGGTCCTAGGTTAGAACTCCGATACGA
>NZ_CP045293.1:5295000-5365000 GCF_009363075.1 Paenibacillus guangzhouensis
CATCTTGCGCAATATGCGCAATCGTCTGCTCTGTCAAGCTCATGATGTCCTCGTAGTCCGCATACGCTTCATACAATTCGATCATTGTGAATTCTGGATTGTGGCGCGTCGAAATACCTTCGTTCCGATACACACGGCCAATCTCATAAACTTTCTCCATTCCGCCGACAATCAGACGCTTCAAGTGAAGCTCAATCGCGATCCGCATGTACAATTCCATATCAAGCGCATTATGATGCGTAATAAACGGACGTGCTGCAGCACCCCCTGCGATCGTGTGCAATGTCGGTGTCTCAACTTCCAAGAAGCCTTTGCTATCGAGGTAACGACGCATCGATTGGATGATACGGGAACGCAGGATGAATGTCTGCTGAACATCTGGACTCATGATTAGATCCACATAACGCTGACGATAGCGAAGATCGACGTCCTTAAGTCCTGCAAATTTATCTGGCAATGGATATAGAGATTTCGATAGAACCTCAAGATCCTTCACTTTAACCGAAGTCTCACCTGTCTTCGTCTTGAACACAGTGCCTGTTACACCGACAATATCGCCTAGGTCAAGAATATCGAACGCTTGGTATTTCTCCGTTGGTACCGAATCTTGACGCACGTAGATTTGGATTTTACCGCTCAAGTCCTGAATGTGGGCGAAGCTTGCTTTACCCATGCCGCGCTTAGCCATAATACGGCCTGCAAGCGTTACTTCAACTGTCTGTGCTTCAAGGTCTTCCTTGCTTACTTCTTGATACGCATCTAAGATTTCCTTTGCTGTATGTGTTCTTACGTATTTCTTACCGAATGGATCGATCCCTAGCTTGCGCAGCTCGTCCAACTTGTTGTGACGAATTTGAAGCAATTCGCTAAGTTCGGTTTCCTGGCTTACGATTTCTTCCGACATTCCTGTGTCATCTCCTTCATTAACTCAAACGTTATACCCCTATTATAGCAAGTAGAAACGCCCTCTGCGCCCTTTTTTGTGGACAGAAAGCGTTTCTACACGAATTTCGAGTTTATCTTTTGATATCTACGATTTTATATTGAATAATGCCCGCTGGAACGTTGACATCAACAACGGTCCCTTTTTTCTTGCCAAGGATCGCTCTGCCCACTGGGCTCTCATTCGAAATCTTGTTCTGAAGCGGATCAGATTCTGCTGTACCGACAATGGAATATTCCATCGTATCGCCGAATTCCAAATCTTCAACAACGACTTTGGAACCGATGCTTACTGTATCGACATCAATCTCGTCGTTGTTAATGATGCGTGCGTTGCGAAGCATTTTCTCAAGCGTAATAATACGTCCTTCAATAAATGCTTGTTCGTTCTTCGCATCTTCATATTCGGAGTTCTCACTGATATCGCCGTACCCAATTGCGATCTTGATCCGTTCTGCGACTTCACGGCGCTTCACGGATTTTAGGTTCTCTAATTCTTCCTCCAACCGTTTCAGACCATCCTGGGTCAGAATTACTTCTTTATCGCTCATTTTCACCGATTCTCCTGTCATGTGAGAGATTTTCGCACCCGATACGATTGCAGATACGAATTCACTTTCTTATTTTAAAAATATATTTCGCTCGGAAATCATGATGACTTGAATCATACAGACCGGACTTCTAAAACCGAGTCAAATTTACTAATGCAGAATTATAGGGGAAGCCAATCGAAATGTCAATGACACTTGCCCCTCCCCATGAAACCGCTTTATTCGTGGACATGCTCACAATTTGTCTAGTGGACGACTGTTTCGCCCGAATCTGAGACAGATTGTTCGGCTTTATCTAATGATTCGACAAAATGTTCTAAAATTCGCACCATTTCATCCCGGCGCGTTTCTTCCATAATAACGTCTTTAATGCGCGCAGCTCCGGATAATCCTTTGAGGTACCACGCCAAATGCTTGCGCATTTCTTTGACCGCAACCGATTCGCCCTTCAAGGCAACAAGACGATCCATATGAAGAATCGCAATCCGGATCTTCTCCTGAGCAGAAGGGTCAGGCAGTAGAATTCCTGTCGACAAATACTCGACCGTACGATACAGCATCCACGGGTTGCCAAGAGCTCCGCGTCCAATCATAACTCCATCGCAGCCCGTCTCTTCAAGCATCCGCTTGGCATCTTCTGGCGTAACGACGTCCCCATTTCCAATCACGGGAATCGATACCGCTTGCTTAGCATCTTTAATATATGCCCAGTCTGCCTTGCCCGTATACAATTGCTCACGCGTACGACCATGAACACTAATCGCTTGACCGCCTGCGCGTTCCACTGCTTTCGCATTCTCAACGACATAAATATGATCGGAATCCCAGCCAATACGCATTTTGACGGTAACAGGCTTCTTCACCGCATCCACGACGGCAGATACCATCTCATAAATTTTGTTCGGGTCGAGAAGCCAACGCGCACCTGCATCACACTTCGTGATCTTCGGAACAGGACATCCCATGTTGATATCAATTATATCGGCATTTGTCTGCGTATCGACAACCTTTGCGGCTTCGACAAGCGATTCACGGTCACCGCCAAAAATCTGCAAGCTTAGCGGCTTCTCACGATCATCGACGTAGAGCATTTCGATCGTTCTTTTATTTCCATGCAGAATGGCTTTATCACTAACCATCTCTGCGCATACCAGTCCAGTACCGAATTCTTTGGCGATAAGACGAAAAGCCGGATTACAGACGCCTGCCATAGGCGCAAGCACAACTTGATTCTTCATCTCGATGTTGCCGATTTTAAGCATGATCATAACCTCTTTCTTGAATTGCCATATTTATCGCATATGCATGGCACCCGTTAATTCTTCTATTGTAATACCAAGATGTTCTGAAATTCGGATGAGTAACGTCTCTTCAGGTCTGCGGTTACCGCGCTCAATGGCACCAAGAACGGCGACAGAGATGTCCATGCGGTCCGCGAGCTGCTGCTGCGTGAGGCTTTTTAATTTGCGGAATGCTCGGATCCGCTGTGCCAATTGATTGTTCTCCAACGCCGAACGCCTTCCTTTCCCTCCAGTTTATCCATAGCGTCCTGTACGAATTCGTGCAGAGGTCCTGCGGGGATAATATCTGAGAGCGGAGTCAGCACGAACAGTCGCTCATGCATCCGTGGATGAGGGAGAATCAATGTCTCAGAGTTCCATGTAAATTGCTGATTGCGGTAAAAAATCAAATCTAAATCAAGGGTGCGCGGACCCCAATGTATATCCCGAACGCGGCCCAGTTCTTTCTCGGTCTCCATTAACACTTGGAGCAAGGCTTCAGGTTCAAGCGTCGTACTCGCGGCAAGCGCCATATTCAGAAAAGCGGGCTGATCCACATAACCGAACGGATCGGTCTCATACATCGATGATACACGCAAAACCGTGATCGCTGGATGACGGTCCAGCAGCTCGATCGCCGTCATCAACGTGTGTTCACGGTCCCCTAAATTAGCCCCTAAAGCAATATAAACCTCAGAATGATCCGAGGGGTTGGAATAAGTCATTGGCTATATTCTCGCTTTCTATACATGCGTGTTCAAAAAGTCGGCATTTCAGCACTGAGAAGGTTGCGGGAACCTGAAGAAGGAGGAACGGAGTTTAGGCGAAACCTAAATGAGTACCGGACTTCGAAGGTGAACGCAAGATTCGATGTCGACTATGCTTCTTGAATGACTTCGTGATCAAATGATGAATTTTGAACTACCTCTAAACATCAATCTAACGTCTTGGGCGGCAAATTTCAACTGTAACGCCTTGAAAATGAATGTCAAATGGCGGATGCGGCTTAATGACGCGTACCGTCACTTCGTTGATCTTAGTATAAGTGTCGAGTACTACCGATGCAATATTTTCCGCCAAAGTTTCTATAAGTTGGAAGGATTTCTTTTCGACTACTTCTTTGATGGTGTAGAACACTTCAGCATAGTTCACGGAGGCCGTCAAATCATCGGTTGATCCCGCTGGGTAAAGATCCAGCTTCATCTCCAAATCCACGTAATACCGCTGTCCAAGTTTGCGCTCTTCTTCGAACACGCCGTGATAGCCGTAGAACTCCATGCGCGTTAATGTTATTTTATCCATGATTCCATCTCCTTTGCGTGTGTTAATAGGTCGGCTCTGCGGCATAGTACATCGCATCGCACATATCGACCGTGCGCTTGATCTTCGCTACATCATGCACTCGCACAATCTGGCACCCTTGAGCAATACCAAAAGCAACAGTCGCAGCCGTTCCTTCGACGACATCATCGACCGGAAGACCGAGTACTGTGCGAATAAATAGCTTGCGCGAAGTCGCGAGCAGGATCGGATACCCGAGTTCATGCAGCTGATCCAGCTGACGCATAAAATATAAATTCTCTTGCGCATCCTTGGCAAAGCCGATACCCGGATCGACGATGATCCGCTCATCCGCTACGCCTGCCGCTCGAGCAAGCGAGATGCTCTCCCGAAGGTCACTTAAAATATCTGTCATGTAGTGTCGATAATCCCGATTCTCCCGATTGTGCATGAGAATGACCGGACAACCCGCTTGCGCAGCGACAGCCGCCATCTCCGGGTCGCGTTTGAATCCCCACACATCATTAATGATGTGTGCGCCCGCTTCGAGTGCTTGCTGTGCAACTTCTGCCTTGTATGTATCCACAGACAGGATTATCTCGGGTGCTTCGGCATGAATTGCACGAATCACAGGAATGACCCGTTCGAGTTCTTCTTCTAATGATACGGGAGCGAACCCTGGACGAGTCGACTCGCCACCGATATCGATGATGTCCGCCCCCTCGGCTGTTAGCTGCTTCGCATGGGCAACCGCAGCGTTGACGGCATTATATCTTCCGCCATCTGAGAATGAATCCGGCGTTACATTCAGAATCCCCATAATCAGCGTCCGGGTTCCAAGCGTTAACGTAGAGGGGCCGAGTCGATATTGTCGTTGATAGATGGTTGGCTGCATATTATTGCACCGCCTTTATATGTTGATCGATGGCTTGTTGATAAGCCTGATGTAATAGATGCGTAGTTGGAATAGAAGATCGTAACTCTTCATCGGACGGGCTTCGATCCACGGCCTCGGATACGCCTGTCGACTGACTTCGTGATCCGCTACGCCACTGGATACGTTCAAGATCATATAAGGTATGAATAGGAACGATCTCTTGAATCGAATTTGTGATGAACACTTCATCCGCTTCGAGCAGATCTTCCCACGAATAATACCCTTCTTCCACCACGACGCCTGCCAGCTGCGCCAGCTCCAGCACGAAGCCGCGCGTGATGCCGGGCAGAATGCCGGTATCGACCGCAGGGGTATAGCATACGCCGTTCTTCACGAAGAAGACATTGCTGACAATGCCTTCGGCAAGGTGTCCTGCGGCGTTCAGCATTAAGCCTTCGGCGGGCGCGCCACCTGCCGCGCGGGCCGATGGGGTCTCGCCGAGCTCACGCTTCGCGAGGATGTTGTTCATGTAATGTGCGGATTTGAGACGCACATCCCCTTCCGGGCTATTGCGGCGCGTGCGCAATAGCTGCAGGGCTCGGCCCCTCGCCGCCAGTGGTGCGGCCGGGGGCAAGGGCTTCGCGTACACGACGACGTTCGGCGTCATGTACAGGCCATCCGGCAGGCCGAGCGCAGCATCGCCGGCCGTGACGGTGTAGCGCACGTAGCCGTCGCGCAGGCCCTGGGCCTGCAGCAGCTCGGCGACGTGGCGCTCTACCCGCGCAAGCTCGGCGCCGCGCGGGAGCTCGATCCCGACCGCGCGACAGCCGTCCGCGAGGCGGGTGAGGTGCTTGCTCAGCAGGAACGGACGTCCGCCATAGGTGCGGAACGTCTCGAACAAGCTGAGCCCGTACAAAAAGCCATGATCCAGTACCGAGATCATGGCCTCCTGCGGCGAAACGATACGACCGTTGAATCCGATGTATTGCATCACTTACATTTCACCTTTCGCGGCGTCGGCGCGTAATTGCAAGAAATTATGCAGCATCCGGTGCCCATGGTCCGTCATAATCGATTCCGGATGGAACTGCAGACCGACAATGGCATACTCGCGGTGTCGTAGTCCCATAATCTCGCCATCCGCCGTCTCCGCCGTAATCTCAAGACAGTCCGGCAGCGACGCCCGCTCGACGATCAGCGAATGGTACCGCGTCGCCGTGAATGGGGACGGCAGGCCTTCGAACAGCCCTTCCCCGTTGTGGTGCATCTCGGACGTCTTCCCGTGCATCAGCTTCTCCGCACGAATAACGTTGCCGCCGAACACTTGTCCGATCGACTGGTGGCCGAGGCACACGCCAAGAATCGGAATTTTACCTTTGAAATATGCAATAACCTCCATACTGATGCCCGCTTCATTCGGTGTGCATGGCCCCGGCGAGATCAAGATATGGTCGGGGTTCATCGCCTCGATCCCCGCAATATCGATCTCATCGTTCCGGTGTACGACCACTTCTTCACCCAATTCGCCTAAATACTGCACCAAGTTATACGTGAAGGAATCATAGTTATCGATTACTAAAATCATGCTCATCTCTTCTCCTCTCAACTCATAAGCTTCATAGCTTGCTAAACTCTATCTTTTACTCGTCAAAATGGCGTTCGCTTCCAACTCGCTTAGCTGAATGGCCTTGCACATCGCCTTGGCTTTGTTCAGACATTCCGCATATTCCCGTTCAGGCACGGAATCAATGACAATCCCTGCTCCCGTCTGGATATGCGCCTTCGCGTCCTTCAGCGTCACCGTTCTAATAATTATATTAAATTCCATATTCCCGTTATAGTCAATCCACCCGAAGGATCCCGTGTATGGCCCACGGCGAACGGGCTCCAGCTCCTCAATGATCTCCATCGTACGCACCTTCGGAGCTCCGGTAATCGTCCCGCCCGGGAAGGTCGCAGCGAGTACATCATATGCATCCTTGCCCGCGGCAAGCTCGCCTTCAACCTCTGACACCAAATGCATCACATGGGAATAACGCTCGATAACCATCAACTCGCTAACGCGAACAGATCCATAACGCGAAATCCGCCCTAGATCATTCCGCTCTAGATCCACCAGCATAATATGCTCTGCCCGTTCCTTCTCATTCGTGCGAAGTTCTTCTTCCATCTGAAGGTCTTCTTCCTCCGTACGCCCACGCCGTCTGGTTCCTGCGATTGGCCGTGTACTCACGCGCCCCTGCTCCAGCTTCACGAGCAGCTCCGGCGAGGCTGAGACAATCTGAAAATCGGGGAAGCGAAGCAATCCCATATACGGTGATGGGTTCACGAGGCGCAACCATTCATACAATTGCTCCGGTGTGGACTCGACCGCCATGCTCTGGCGGAGCGACAGATTGACTTGGAATACATCCCCTTGTCCAATATATTGCTGGATGCGGCGTACTGCTTCTTCAAAATCAGCACGTGGAAATACCGTCTCCATGCCCTCAAGTGTGCCTGATCCGTGATGGACCGATTGACCTTCCTCTTGAAACATTGCCAATCGTCTCGAACGTGTCTCCTGATCCGCCCCAGTGCCCGAAGCGATGAGCTCATCCCATAATTGCTTCATCCGCTGGATGCGACCTTGCGCTGCGAGATACAACGCATCCAGTTTGTCGGCAGCATTATTTTGGTCTTGTTGATCCCATGGCACATGTACGGCGCAGTACAGTTCCTTCGCCTCATGATCCAGGACCCAGACCTCATCCATTCGCATGAAGACATAATCCGGCAATCCTAAATCATCTTCCGCAGTAAGCGACAGCCGTTCCAAGGAGCGAACGATATCATAGCTGAGATAGCCGACACAACCTCCAATGAATTTCGGGGCATGATCGACCGAAGGTGCTTGATACGGTGCCATCCATTGTTTCAAAACCGGTAAGGGTGCCCCTTCGAGCTTCATTCCGTCGCTCGTCTCCGCCAGATTTCCTTTCCCCCGAATGACCGAAGTCGGTGCCAGACCGAAGAAGGTGTATCTGCCGACTTTTCCACTCTCCAGAACGAAAGAATACTCACTTGCAGCCTCCCAAGCCTTTCGCCATGATACGATCCCCTGCTCTGACGCTTGCCAAGGGAATTTGTGTACCATCGGTAGGACCGAATACGCCGTACTCCATTCCTTCCATTGCGTCCTTGTCGTCATTGTCATCTCCACGATCTTATCCCCCTGCGAACAATCTATATGAATGCGCACCGAATACAGCAGCAGCCTCGCCACTTCGAGGTGCATGTTCGAATGTCTTCTTATATGGTTGCTAGTATACCATGTTCCCTATACCTAAATAACCCCACAAAGGCATTTGCGGGGCCCCTGACAATATGCAAATAACCCTCTCTGCCTATCGAATCGCAGGAGGGCTATCATGATTTGCATCCGTATAATCAATTTAGGATTAGTTCTCGAAATTAAACAGTGGAGTACTGAGGTAGCGCTCACCGTTACTTGGAACAATGGCAACAACACGTTTACCCGCTCCCAGCTCAGCCGCAACCTTCAATGCCGCATGAATTGCCGCACCGGAAGAAATACCAACCAGGATGCCTTCTTCCTTCGCAACACGACGCGCTAGCTCGAATGCATCATCGTTCTCAACTGTAATGATCTGATCATAAATCTCACGATTCAGAATTTCTGGAATGAAGTTCGCACCGATACCTTGAATTTTATGAGGCCCCGGTTTGCCGCCAGAGAGAATTGGCGATGCCGATGGTTCAACTGCCACGATACGAATGTTCGGGAAGTTCTGCTTCAACACTTCACCTGCACCGGAAATCGTTCCGCCCGTACCGATCCCTGCCACGAATGCATCCAATTGTCCATCTAGCGAGTTGATCGCTTCAACGATCTCAGGTCCCGTCGTTAGACGGTGGATCTCAACGTTCGCTTGGTTCTTGAATTGTTGCGGGATGAAATAGCTAGGATTCTCTGAAGCGAGCTCTTCCGCACGACGAACGGCACCATTCATGCCTTCTGCTCCTGGTGTTAACACCAATTCCGCACCATACGCGCGAAGCAAGTTGCGGCGCTCAAGACTCATCGTCTCTGGCATAACAAGAATCGCTTTGTACCCTTTCGCTGCTGCGACAAGTGCAAGTCCGATTCCTGTGTTTCCACTCGTAGGCTCAATGATGGTGTCCCCTGGCTTAATGCGGCCTTCTTTCTCAGCTGCTTCAATCATGTTGATCGCAATACGGTCTTTCACACTGGAGCCTGGGTTCTGGTATTCCAGCTTCACGTAAATCTCTGCACTGCCTTCAGGAACAATGCGATTCAAGCGAACAAGCGGTGTATCTCCAATAAGGTCCGTAACATTCTGCACGATTCTAGCCATGATAATGCCTCCCAGTATTCATCATTTTATTATTTCCGACTAAATCAGTAGGTTTAAATTAATATCATAGTATCAAACCTGCGAAGCGGTTGTCAACAGGAATGCATGAAAAAAGTACCAGTTCTTTAAAATATCAGGCATATGCCCAGCATTCACACCCAAAATGACTTGTCGGATAAAAAAAAGCTCTACAGGTACGGTAAGGTATCTGTAGAGCACACAATTTATTGAATCGCCAAATATTTCGAATCCAAGACTTCCGCACCATATTTCTCTAGGAGATCCTGCTCGATTTCTTGCGAAGACTTTCCTTTGGTATGCGCAATTTCTTTCCGCGCGACCATACGGGACTCCGCATCGCTCATCGAGCGCGCCGCTATTCTGCCGTTCAATTGAATCACAGCGTATCCTTGTTTGAGCTTGATCGGTCCATCCACTTGCCCAACCTCAAGACGTGCCGCTGAAGCGAGAATAACCGCGTCCGCAAAAGGATCGTCCAAATCGATAAGACCTAATTCACCGCCCTGATCCGCGGAGAAGGCATCCGTAGAGTACTGTTCTGCTAATGAGGCAAAATCAGCATGATCCGCAAGCTGCTCCAGGATGGATTCCGCTTCTTGCTTCGTATTCACGGTGATCTGGGAAATGTTAAGCTGCTCAGGCGCATGGAATACCCTCGGATTCTCCGAAATATAGCCATCGATCTCATCTTCCCGAACATTTGCATACGCGACCATAATCTTATCCATGAGGAGCCCTCGATAGATATCATCACGAACCCCAGCTCGCGTTAGCCCGGCCTGCGCGAACATCATCTTATAATACGCATCTTCATTCTCATACCCAGCCACCAGACGACCCAGTTCTTCATCTACCTCAACGGGCGTCACCTGAATGCCTAGAAGCTCAGCCTCTTGCGCGACGGCTTTCTCCTTCAGCATGTCTTGAAGCATTTGCACGCCATATTTTTTCGTTAGCTCATGCTGAACCTGTGCTTCGGTGATCGACTCACTACCAAGACGAGCAATCACGCTCGCATCTTCATGCTGTGACGAGGCGTCTTGACCTTCCTGCTGCTTCGATTCGGACGCCGACAATCGAAGCAAAATAATACATGATAAAATAACAACACAACCGACCAACACCGCAACAGAGACCCAAAGGCCTTTCTCCATCCTTGTCATTCTTCCCCAATGTCCTTTTCCATCGTACTTCAAGACTGATCTAGCAGGTGGTACACCTCGTCATTCTTCTTACTTTGTGGCACGCTCTAGCAACGCAGCAAGCTCCTCGCGGTTGAACTTGTAGGGCTCGTTACAGAAATGGCAGACAACTTCCGCTTGCTCATCATCTGCAATCAACTGTTCAATCTCGGATTTCCCTAGGCTAAGCAGTGTCGTCTCTACCCGATCACGCGAGCACTTGCAGCGGAACTGAATGTCCATCTGATCCATGATCTGGACATCGTCCACGATCTGGCACAGCATCTCATCAAGATCCATGCCTTGATTGAGCAGCGTCGTTACTGTCGGAAGCACACCGAGTGCATTCTCAATCTTCGTAATTTCTTCATCGGTTAATCCAGGCAATAATTGAATAATAAAACCGCCAGCTTCAATCACAGAACCATCTGTATCGACGAGAACGCCAAGTCCTACCGCAGATGGCGTCTGTTCTGATTTGGCAAAATAGTACGTAAAGTCTTCCGCAAGTTCACCCGAGACAATCGGTGTGCTGCCGCGATAAGGCTCCTTCAGCCCCAAATCTTTAATGATATAGATGAAGCCTTCACGTCCTACTGCACCGGCAACATCCAATTTGCCCTGCGCATTACTCGGCAAATGAACGTCAGGATTGTTCACGTAACCGCGAACATCACCGTGCGCATTCGCATCGACCACGATCTGTCCGATAGGCCCGTCGCCTTTGACCTGAATGGTCAGCTTCTCTTCGCCCTTCAGCATGGCTCCCATCATGGCAGCTGCCGAAGCCGTACGTCCGAGTGCCGCTGTCGCAGTCGGATAAGTATCATGACGGCGTCGTAACTCATCCACCAGCTGTGTCGTCCGTACTGCAAACACACGTACTTTTCCGTTGTAAGCCGTACCCCGAATTAAATAATCTTTCTGTTGTCCTGCTTCTGTCATGTTCGAACCTCCTGCTCTGCACTTCGTTATGATATATGCTGATTCCGTTGATAGATGAGACGCAATCCCTCTAATGTCAGCATCGAATTGATCTCATCAATCGATCTTGATTCCTTCGCGATCAACGCCGCCAGCCCGCCTGTGGCAATGACTTTAGGGTTCTCACCGGTCTCGGCTTTCATCCTCTCCACAATCCCATCGACTTGCCCTGCATAGCCATAAATGATACCTGCTTGCATGGAATGGACGGTATTACGCCCGATGACGGATTTCGGCTTCGATAGGTCAATTCTCGGCAGCTTCGCTGCCCGTTGATACAATGCCTCCGTTGAGATGCCAAGGCCCGGGACGATGGCTCCGCCTAGGTAGTTCCCCTTCTGATCAATATAATCGAAGGTCGTCGCTGTACCAAAATCCACAACAATCAGCGGTCCGCCATACTGTTCAATCGCAGAAACGGAATTTACGATACGGTCCGCCCCGACTTCACGCGGATTCTCGTAACGAATATTTAGTCCCGTCTTGAGCCCCGGCCCAACGACGAGCGGTGTCTTGCCTAAATACGTCTCACACAAATGCTCAAGTGTCCCCATAATCGGCGGCACAACGCACGAGATGATCACCCCATCAATCGCATCCGTCTCGACACGGCCCATGCGGAATAAATTATGAATTTGAATGCCGTATTCGTCTACCGTAGCAGACCGATTCGTGCTTAACCGCCAGTGGTGCAGCAGCTCTCGGCCTTGATAGAGCCCCAATACGATATTCGTGTTCCCTACATCGATAACCAGTATCACTTTTATGCCTCCGCCTTCTTCTCATTTAGATCTAGACTGATGTCCAAGGCTGCAACGGAATAGGTTAATCCGCCAACAGAGATCACTTCAACGCCGCTCTCTGCTTTCTCACGAATACTCTCGAGTGTGATCCCGCCGGATGCCTCTGTGACAATATGCGGCGCACGCGACTTCACGAGTCGCACAGCCTCTGCCATACGCGATGGGCTCATATTATCGAACATAATAATATCTGCCTGTGCTTCAAGCGCCTCTTCGAGCTGGTCGAAATTCTCAACTTCAACTTCGATTTTCATGGTATGCGGAATGTTCATACGCGCCCGTTCAACGGCTGGTTTAATGCCGCCCGCGCCCTTAATATGATTATCCTTAATCATGACCGCATCATACAACCCAAAGCGATGATTGGCGCCTCCGCCAACACGTACGGCATATTTCTCTAGAGCCCTGTGGCCTGGTGTCGTCTTTCTTGTATCGACAAGGCGAGTCGGAAGCCCCTCTAATGCATCAACGAATTTTCGCGTCTTCGTCGCAATCCCTGATAGACGCTGCATCAAGTTCAGTGCAAGGCGCTCTCCTGTCAAAATGCTATGCGTACTTCCTTCGACAATAAGCAGCGTTGTGCCTTTATCAACATATTGCCCATCTTCCACCTGCGCATAACATATCAGTGTAGGATCCACAATTTCGAATACGAGCTGCGCCACAGGAATCCCTGCGATCACACCCGCTTCCTTCGCATGAATGATGCCCTTGGACTGTGTGCCAGCCGGGATCGTAAAGGCTGTCGTTACGTCCCCCGTCCCGATATCCTCCTGAAGCCATGCGCGAATCTGGTCGCGCAGCGCCTGATTATATACATTAAACATGTTCAATCCGCTCCTCTGTAATGCCATGATTGCGGCGGCACACGGTATGTTTGTGCCACGCCAGATCATCACGTTCAGGGTAATCCTCACGAGCATGCGCACCGCGGCTCTCTTCTCTCCATAACGCGGATTCCGTGACAAGTGTTGCACACGTCAGCATATTGGCAAATTCATATTCTTCACGTTTGGTTAAGCAAGCATGATAAATGGGATATTGTCGCTTTAATTCGTCCAGACCCTTGAGCAGTCCCACAGCATGTCGGCGTAGTCCGGCATAGCGAACCATCACCTTCTGCAGCTTCAGACGCCGTTCCACAATCGCTTGGATCGGCACCTCCTTGCGATCTTCCGTATAGAAGATATCGCTTGGGGTGTTCGTCTGAGGTAGCAACGTATTGATCCGTTCAATAATCCGTCGCCCGAAGACAATCGCTTCGGATAGAGAGTTACTAGCTAATCGGTTCGCGCCATGAACACCGGTTGAAGACACTTCACCGCAGGCGAACAGCCGCTTCAAATTCGTCTCGCCGTTCAGATCCGTCTGCACGCCTCCCATCGTATAGTGGGCAGCTGGGGCTACTGGAATCCAGTCCGCAGCCATGTCCAAACCGTACTTCAGGCAAGTCTCATAGATGGTTGGGAAGCGATGCTTAATGAAATCTTCTGATGCATGGGTGATGTCGAGGAATACGAACGTCGAATTCGTCTCTTCCATTTCACTCACGATTGCACGAGCAACGACATCACGCGGAGCCAGTTCCAACTGGTGATGGTATTTATCCATAAACCGCTCTCCCTTGATATTACGCAGATAAGCACCTTCTCCACGTACCGCTTCAGAGATCAGAAATCTTGGTGCACCCGGGTAACAGAGGGATGTTGGATGAAATTGAATGAATTCCATGTCTTGAATAAAAGCGCCTGCCCGATAGGCCATCGCGATACCATCGCCTGTCGCCACATCCGGATTCGTCGTATACCGATACAATTGCCCCGCGCCGCCGGAGCACAGGATCGTGGCTCGCGCCTGCACGAATACACGACTGCCATCTGGCTTTTGCGTCAATACACCGATGCATTCCCCATCATGCGTAATTAAATCAATGACGAAATGGTCATCCCAGATATCGATCTTCGGATTTACCTTGGCTTTCTCCGATAACGCACGGACGATCTCATATCCCGTCGCATCCCCGTTGGCATGCAGAATACGGCGGTGACTGTGCGCCCCTTCCTTCGTCAATGCCAATTCGCCATCCTCCAGATCGAATTCAGCGCCCATCGTCATGAGCTGCCGAACCCCTTCCGGTCCTTCGTGAACCAGCACGTTGACAGCATCTTCCGAGCAGAGTCCCGCTCCGGCCGTTAGTGTATCTTCCCGGTGATAGGCCGGTGAATCATCTTCTGAGATCACCGCTGCGATACCACCCTGCGCATAACGTGTATTGCTGTCCATCAGCGACTTCTTCGTGATCATAATCACTTGATTCTGCTCGCTGGCCTTAATCGCAGTGAATAACCCCGCAATGCCGACACCAATCACGATCACATCGGTCTCGATTTTGGGCAAATCCTGTAGAGAAAAATCTACCAAATACTGTGGAATCATCTGCATTCCCACCTATCCTCGTACTAGAGTGCTGCGATGTCGCATTCTGTAGGATGTTATTTATTCTTTTATCTCATTTTCCATGATGTTCTATGAATTCGATATACGCTTGGAGCTAATGCTTTCAAGCCTTCCGCATAAACTGTATCTATTTTAATGCTGTTGAGAGTATAAATAAACCCCTTAGCAAAAATACTTTTTCACAAACTTTACAATTCGAAGTCGAGAAAATAAAAAGAGCGCCTGCTAGGCGCTCATAAGTCGATTTCTATTCTTGATGAGCATGGCATACAGTCGAGCATGGCGCATGCGCGCGATACTCTGACGGAGTAAGGCCCGTTTTTTTACGGAAAATTTGAGAGAAATGCCGGACATCCGGGTACCCCACCCGTTCTGCAACCTCACTCACCTTTAGCTCCGACTCCCGCAGCATAGCCATGGCACGATCCAGTCGCACATCGGTCACATACGTTTTGAAGCCTTTCCCCGTCTTCTGCTTGAACAACTGGCTGAAGTAGACTGGATTCAAATAGATCACGGACGCGACCTTCTCCAGCGACAATTCTGAGGCATAGTGCGCATGGATATATTGAAGCGATACATTCACCGCATGCTCGCCGCCCGTCGCATAATGATCATAGACTTGTGAGGCGGAATTCTTGTACATTTGCTGTACTTGCGAAGGAACACCCTCTACATCTGAAATCCGGCCGGAATAGAGCACTTGAAAAGGAATCTTCAAATACCGCTTCAGATGGCTGCGCAATTGCTCAATTAACGAATTCAATCCTTCTTCGTGATTCAGCGTAATAAGTCCTAACAGGCTCTTCGTATCCATATTTGCGACGAACCCTTTACCCTTTTGATCAATCAACTCTGTAAGCACATTCTCCACAATGAAGTGCTCTAGCTTCATATTGGAATCGCTCTCGAGACGGACCATAATTAAATGGAAATGCGGAAAATTACCCGTAATCGGAGTCAGATCAATTCCGCCTAAGTCCAGACCAGCAGCCCAACGAGCCAGCAGTCCTTCCCTCCAAAATCGCAGATTCCGCTTCAAAAGCTGTGTTTCCTGTGTTCTCTCGTTTTCCTGCGAAATTTCTTCCGTCAGCTCTTCGATTTTACTGACCAATATTTCTTTGCCGATGGGCTTAAGCAAATAATCCTTGGCTCCAAGGCGTATGGCTTCCTTGGCATAAGCAAATTCGGAATAGGCGGAGATAACTATCCATTTGATATGCGCATGGCGTTTGCGAGAAATCTCCATCAATTCGAGACCCGTCATGCCTGGCATCAGAACGTCCGTCAGGACGAGCGTAATTGGAACGTTCGTTAATAAATCGACCGCTTCCTCGGGATTGGCGGCTTGAAAGACACGATGCTGCGGGAAATTCCGATGAATCGTACGCTCGATCCCTTCTCGAATGACAAGCTCATCGTCCACGACCAGAATATTCATGCTTCCTGTCCCTCCTTATCAGGAATTGGGAACGAGGCAATCACCGTCGTTCCTCGGTTACGGACACTCTCGACACGGATACCATAATGATCACCGTACATTAAGCGAATGCGGCGATGCACATTCAATAGACCAATGCCGCGACGCGTACTTGCCTCTACTTGATCCGGCTCTAACACCGGGGTGTCTGTAAGGAGACGCGACAGCTGAGCTAATACCTCCTCATGGATACCTTGCCCATCATCCTGTACAACGATCTCAAGCCGGTCCTCTATTTGTCTGGAGTAGACCTGCAGCAGACCCTGACGGCTCAGCGGTTCGAGTCCATACTTCACCGCGTTCTCGACGATCGGTTGCAGGATCATCTTCGGCACTTCGGCATCTAGCCATCGTTCCTCGACATCAATCACCGTCTTCACGCGTCCTCCGACCCTCGTCTCAATGACCGTCAAGTAATGCTGCAGCTGATCGAGCTCCGTTCGAAGCTTCACGCGAGAAGCTTCCTGCCAATCACTGCTGTATCGGAACATTTGAGATAAAGCCAGAATGACTTTGCCAAGTCGGTCATTCTCCCGTTCATCCAGCATCCAATAAATCATATCAAGGGTATTGAACAGGAAATGGGGATTCACTTGGGATTGTAAGGCTTGAAGCTGTGCGTTCTTCTCACTAATCGAAGCCAGCTTGGTCCGCTCAATCAGCTCATCCATTTGATAGACCATCCGGTTAAAGGAACCGACGAGCACATTCAGCTCATCATACGAGTCGACATGCACTTTCCCATTAAAATTCCCGAGCTCCACTTGCTTCATTTGCTGGATCAGCCGTTTGAATGGTGAGGAGAACGAACGGGATACGAACGTCGCCACGACCGTAGCCGCCAGCACGAGCACAATGATTACGGTGAGCAGAAACTGCTGCGTCTCTTTGACTTCTAATTTTAGTTCGCGATCAGGCGTCACGCCGATGACCGTCCAATGGGCCATATTGATCCGGGCCGCGGTCACTAACGCTTGATTCCACTCACGAACAGCAACGGTATTCGGTTTGATATCCCCGGGCCAGTTCGGCGGTATAAGGCTCTGATCCTCCTTCGCTTTATTCGTTCGGATAATCTCCTCGCCTTCCGCCCCTCGGATGATCACGCTGCTGCCAGGTGCCAGGCTCGCGTTGGATAGTGCGGATACGATGGCACTGGCATCCGTCTCAACCAGTACAAGTCCGATCGGCTTCAAGCTGCTCAATTCAAATAATTGACGACCAAAAGCGAAAATAGACCGGTCGATATCGCTGCTCATCAACGATTTCGGATAAACGCCCAGCCATTTCATCTCCCCCGTCGACTTCTTCAGCTCTGAGAACCAAGATTGGCCTGCGAATTCCAGCGTTTCTGTTCGGATGGAGCGGTCAAAGCTGAAGACGGTCCCTTCATTCGTGATGACGTGGATGCCTACGATATCATTGCGCGAATAGAAGACCACCCCGAGAATATCCGTAATCCGGCGTTCGATATTCACCGCTTCGACGGAATTCACTGATTTATGAACCCGGAGCAATCGCATCAATTCATTGTTGCTATTCAGGGACTTGGTTACGCCGTCATAGCCTTTGAGCATCAAATCGAACAGACCTGCGGTCTGTGAAATATTTTTTTCAGCAACAACACTGACTTTCTCCCTGATCTGCTCGGTCGCCCGTTGGTAGTAAACCAAGCTAACGATGAGCAGCAGGCCAAGCATGCTAAATAGGAAAATCATGAACAAACGGCCATGAATGGAATTGTAACTTTTCATAGCTACATCTTACCCTTTTACTGCGCCAGCGACCATACCCTTCGTAATCTTCTCAGCCAGCAAGAAATAGATAACGATAACCGGTAAGGCACCGAGAACAAGGAATGCCCCTATCGCCCCATAATTGACGGAGTATTGGCTTACAAAACTATATACGCCGAAAGGAAGTGTCTTCAGCTTCTCCGAAGAAATGAAGGTCGCAGCCAAAATATACTCATTCCAAATATTAATGAACGTTAGAATACAGACGGTCATAATCGGTGGAATGGACACCGGCAGGATCATGCTGCGGAATATCCGGAACACCCCCGCGCCGTCCATAATGGCCGACTCTTCAATCTCATGGGGAATCGTCTTCATGAACCCGCTCAGAATAAAGACTGCGATCGGCGTCTGGAATGCAATGTACGGCAAAATTAGAGATAAATGCGTATTTAGGATGCCGACGTTCTTAAAAATAACCATCAAGGGAAGCAGCGTCCCCTGCATCGGGATCATCATCCCTAGCAAGAAGACCAGCATCACCGCCTGCCCGTACTTCCACCGGAACCGCGTAATGGCGAACGCGACCAAGGAAGAGAGGAAAATAACGCCGACCATGGTGACTGAGGTCACGAGCAGACTATTCGACAGGTAGCTCCAATACTTCCCGCCAGCTACGGCATTAGCGTAATTCTCCCACTGCCACGCCGCTGGAAAGGCGAAGAAGCTGCCGGACAAGATCTCTTCATTCGTCTTGAGCGAATAGATAAGTAACCATAACAATGGGTACAGCTGCGTAACGAGGAGGATGCCGAATAAGATAAATACAATCGTCTTTTTGATCGAGTAACCACGAAGCCGCTTGGCGATAACGGGTTTCGTAGCTGGAGTGATTACGGATTGGCTCATCGTTAAGCGCCTCCTTCTTACGAGTATCGTTTGTCTAAGCGATTGAACAAGAAGTTGATGATGACGGTTGCGAGCAGGCAGACGAACACCAAGAATGTGGCGATAGCACTACCGTACCCATATTTCATGGATAAGAAGGACATATTGTACATATGGCTGGAGATCACATCAGTTGCATGCGCTGGTCCGCCGCCCGTCATGACCATGATCAGATCGAAGGACTGGAGCGAACCAATGAATGATAAGACGACGGAAATTTTGAATATAGGAACGATCATCGGCAATGTAATATATCGATCGGCCTTGAAGCCTTCGGCGCCATCAATTTTGGCAGCTTCATAAATATCAGCCGGAATGTTCTGAATGCCAGTAAACTGAATTAAGATGTGGTAGCCGAGGTACTGCCATAAGCTGACCAGAATGACAGCAAAGATCGCAACCTTCGGTTCAGTTAGCCAGGAATGCGTCCATGAATCGAGCCCGAGCCCAATGAGAATCTGATTGATCATACCGCCCATCGATGCCGGGTTATAGATGGTCTTCCACAACTGGCCAATGACGACCACGGATAGAATGACGGGTAAAAAATAGCTGGATACAAGGAAATTCGGTCTACGAACATAACGACTAATGAGAATGGAGACGAATAGCGCGATTGGTACTTGCACAAGCATGGAGAATCCAGCTAATAGGAACGTTCTGCCTAAGGCCGGCCAGAATACGGAATCATTCGTAAACATCTTCGTAAAGTTCGCGAGTCCAATGAATTTCGATGCGCCGATCCCGTTCCAATCCAGCATACCGCTATAAATGGATACAAGAATCGGAATGAATACGAGACACACATATAGGAGCAAACACGGTAGCACAAATGCTGCAATGACCCATCCAGATACTTTTAATACGTTCAAGGCTTCCGCCTCCTTTACGTCCCTCTCGTCGACAACGAAAGGGGGGCGTGAGACGTCCCCCCTCGTATGCCATCGACGGATTTAATGCATTATTTATTCTCTTCGTAAGCAGTCTGATGTTCCTTCGCCACTTCCGCCGCATCCTTCTTCGCTACGAATAGGTTCTGAATACTGGATAAGTGCGCTTGCGCTGTCCCTGGGTTCATCGTGTTATCGAATGCCAGGTCGCCGCCCTTCACTTCTTTGAACAAGTTCAAGACATCCATGGCCATATCGGAGTAGCCAGCTGCTTTGAAGTCGCCATCCACAGTTTGTGCAATGCCCACCGCGCCTTTCGCTGCGAAGGTTTCTTTTGGATAATTGAGCATGAAGTAATTCAAGAAATCTAACGTTTCTTTCAAATGCTTGCTGTCTTTGGATACGGCGAATGCGCTGCCCGGAGCTAACATGAACTCATCTGGGTTACCTTTGCCGTTTACAGTTGGGAATTTGAATACGCCAACATTGTTGTCCTTGCCTGCCTCGGATGTCTCAATGCCGCCGGTTGCCCAGCTGCCCATGAAGTACATGGCTGCTTTGCCTGTCTTGAACAAGTTCTCGCCCGCATTATAATCGAAGGAGGTAACGCCGTCTTGGAAGGCGCCTGCTTGAATCAGAGACTCAAATGCATCTACAGCTTCCTTGAAGGCAGGATCTTCGAACGTTTTCTTCCCGTCTACCACGTCCTTCAAGAAGCCCGGTCCACCATTCGTACGGAGCAAGACGTTCATGAATAAGAAGGAACCCGTCCAGGAGTCTTTCTCACCGATCGCCATTGGCGTGATGCCTTTTGCTTTGAGCTGCTTCACGACGTCGACCATTTCCTCGAATGTGGTCGGTACTTTCACGCCAGCTTTTTCGAACAGCGACTTGTTATAGTAGACGACAGCGATGTTATTACCATCCGGCAACGCGTAAACATTATCGTTGAATGTGTAGTAATCCAAGATGCCTTTCTGGAACGTATCCTTCAGTCCGTTCTGCTCGATCATCTCATTCAGCGGAGCGAACAGGTCTGCATCAATGAATGGCTGCATTTGCGCTGCAGGGTTGACGATTGTAATATCCGGCACTTCTTTGGACGCCGCTTGCGTTTTGAGCTTCAGCTTCTGTTGGTCTGTATTGAGCGAATCCAGCTCGATCGTAATGTTCGGGTGATCCTTCTGATATTGATCCACAATTTTATGAAGCATTTTGTTTTTCGGATCCGTTGTATCAGGATAAATATTTTGGAAGGTAATCGTGACTTTCTCATTGCTGGTGTTATTGTTGTTATCTGTTGTCGTTGTCGTATTGGTTGAAGTGTCCGATGGTGTTGACGATGTATCACTCGTACTGCTACTGCCGGAACCACATGCAGCAAGACTTAACGCGAGTACCCCAGCCATAACCGCTCCGAGCATTCGAGATCTTTTTGTCATATCCTTGTATCCCCCTTCAGGTTTATGCCCTCATTATCCAAGATTAAGCAATCGCTTACAATGCAGTTAATTAGGGAGTGATGTTTGTTTTTTTAAGGTCCGTGGAAGGACGATTCTACTTATTATGGAAAAAGAAAAAACCCTTGATGTACAAGGGCTCTTGGCATATTCAATAGATATGATGAGAACAAGTGCTACTTCACTTCTAACATGCGCTCCAGCGATAAACGCGCTTTGTCTGCTACATGAGGAGGAACATAGATTTGCGGTTGCATCGTCTCCAAGCATTTCACGAGCTTCTTCAGATTGTTCACTTTCATATTCGGACATACAAGGAATTTCGACGCAAAATGGAACTGCTTATTCGGGCTATCTAACCGAAGCTGGTATCCGGTGCCGTCCTCTGTACCCACGATAAACTCTTGGCAGTCGGACTTGCGGCAATATTCTAAAATCGCTGTCGTACTGCCGACGAAATCACCCATCTCCACCACTTCTGGACGGCATTCCGGGTGCACGACGAACTGCGCGTTCGGATATTTCGCTTTCATCTCAACGACATCTTTCAGTGTAAGCATGTCATGCGTATTGCAATAGCCTTCCCAGATAATCATCTTCTTGTCTGTGAATTGTTGAACATAGTGGCCCAGGTTTTTGTCCGGAACCCAAATAATCTCCTCAGAATCAACCGATTGAATCACCTTGACTGCATTCGCAGACGTACAACAAATATCCGTCTCTGCTTTGATCTCTGCAGATGAATTGATATACGTGACCACGGTTGCATTCGGATGCTCTGCTTTGAGCTTGCGAAGTCCATCGACATTGACCATGTCCGCCATCGGGCAGCCTGCACGCTCATCCGGGATAATGACTGTCTTATTCGGTGCTAGAATCTTCGCGCTCTCTCCCATGAAATGAACCCCACAGAACACGATCACTTCCGCATCGGTCTCTGCCGCTTTCTGCGCGAGCAGGAATGAATCTCCACGGAAATCCGCAACCTCTTGAATTTCATCTCGTTGATAATAGTGCGCAAGAATAATTGCATTACGTTCCTTCTTCAACTGCATCAGCCGTTCCCGCAGCTCGCGATTCTGTTCCGCCTTATGCTGCAATGCCAAAGCTTCCACTAGACCCACCCCTTCTGTATGTCGTACATCTACGCTTATCGCGTTATGACCCTCAAATCAGTTACCATATAATTTACACACCCTTGCGTTGCATGTCAATGCGCCAAAACAGCAAAAAACACCCACAAAGCGGGGTTTTGGCTGCGAATCGATTCAAATCCTTAGCAGGGGACCACGAGATGATAAAAACCTATTTTCTAGTGCACGTGCTGATGCGAAAATGAAAAAAACCGGAACAATAAAACTATTGTCCGGTTTTTCTGATGAATTACTCTTTTTTATCCGTGTCTTCGTTATCGTTACGCACGTCTGTGCTTGGGTTTTCTTTGCTTTCATCTTCGACCTTGTCTGAACCAAATTTGTTCGACTGATCGGCATCGGATTGCGATTGGATATTCACTTTTACTGCGTTAGCAGTATCTGTGGACTCAACCGTCTGACTTGTCTCGATCGATGATGAGTTCTCATCTACCTCAATCGTCGTACCGTCAATGGATCCTGTCTCGATCAATTGCTTAATTTGTTCAAGCTCAAGCGTCTCTCTCTCGAGCAATGTCTTCGCAATGATATGCACTTCACGAGAATGCTTCTTCAGAAGGTTCTGTGCTTTCTCATAACATCCACGAATAATGGATTGCATCTCTTGATCGATCTCGTAAGCGATCGAATCACTGTAATTCTGCTCATGACCGAAATCACGACCTAAGAATACTTGGCCTTGCGAATTACCGAACTGCATTGGCCCGAGACGATCGCTCATCCCGTACTCCATAATCATGCTGCGAGCAATACCTGTTGCTTGTTTGAAGTCGCTGTATGCGCCGGTACCAATCTCACCAATGAAGATCTCTTCCGCCACACGACCCCCGAGGAGTCCCGTAATCTTATCGAGAAGCTCTTGCTTCGTTACAAGCAAGCGGTCTTCCTTCGGAAGCATGATGACGTATCCGCCAGCGCGTCCACGAGGAACAATCGTTACTTTGTGTACAGTATCAGCATGCTCCAAGAAGTAACCGATGATTGTATGACCTGCTTCGTGGTAAGCCACGATACGTTTTTCGCGGTCACTGATCACGCGGCTGCGCTTCTCGGTACCCACGATAACGCGGTCAATTGCTTCATCCACTTCTTGCATCGAGATATCTTTACGATTCTTACGGGCTGCGAGCAGCGCCGCTTCATTCAATAAGTTCTCCAGATCTGCACCTGTAAAGCCCGTTGTACGCTTCGCAATGACATCCATCTTCACGTCTTTGGCAAGCGGCTTATTCTTTGCATGCACTTTCAATACAGCTTCGCGGCCTTTCACATCTGGACGGTCAACCGTAATCTGACGGTCAAAACGTCCCGGACGAAGAAGCGCCGGGTCAAGAATATCTGGACGGTTCGTCGCAGCGACGATAATAATTCCTTCAT
This sequence comes from Paenibacillus guangzhouensis, assembly GCF_009363075.1. Taxonomy (NCBI): domain Bacteria; kingdom Bacillati; phylum Bacillota; class Bacilli; order Caryophanales; family Paenibacillaceae; genus Paenibacillus; species Paenibacillus guangzhouensis. Next base: position 5,318,802 of record NZ_CP045293.1, read on the forward strand.
TCGCACCAAAGCCGTCCATTTCAACGAGTAATTGGTTGAGCGTCTGTTCGCGCTCGTCATGTCCGCCGCCGAGTCCGGCGCCGCGTTGACGACCTACAGCATCAATCTCATCGATGAAGATAATACATGGTGCGTTCTTCTTCGCATTCTCGAACAAGTCACGAACACGGGAAGCACCGACCCCGACGAACATCTCAACGAAGTCCGAACCGGAGATGCTGAAGAACGGTACGCCTGCTTCACCAGCAACCGCGCGGGCAAGCAATGTTTTACCTGTTCCCGGAGGACCGTTCAGCAAGACCCCTTTCGGGATACGAGCACCGACAGCTGCGAATTTACGAGGGTCTTTCAAGAACTCAACAACCTCAACAAGCTCTTGCTTCTCCTCATCGGCACCTGCCACATCTTCAAACGTAACTTTCTTCTTCTCTTCATTATATAGGCGAGCACGGCTTTTGCCGAAGTTCATAACCTTACCGCCGCCGCCCTGCGCTTGATTGAACAAGAAGAAGAATAGGACGAACATAATAACGAAAGGAATAATCGATGTCAGGAACGTGAGCCAAATGCTCTCGCCTTCCATCGGTTTAACTTTAAGTGAGAATCCATTGGACTTACTTGCGTCCATGACTTCTTTATAAGCATTGGGGTCGTCAGGCATGACAGAGTAGAAACTATCCGTCTTGGCACCCTCAGGCACTTTAACAAACTTACCTGTCACCAAGTTGGCTCTGCCTTGATATTGGACCGAGATATCCGCTACGTTCTTAGCCTCTAACGCTTCGCGAAGTTGGCTATATTGTATTTCTACAGCGGATTCGTTGCGATTGCCTATAAATTGAACAAGACCCACCACGACCAAAAATAGAATCAAATAAAAACCCGAATTACGGATGAACCGGTTCATCCCCAACCTCCTCTCAAGACACTTTAATTATTTTACCATAGCATGTCTTACCACCACAATAGAACCGCGGTAAGCATCGATTGCAGCTGTTAGTTCGAGTAGACCTCTGGTTTCAAGATCCCAATGTAGGGGAGGTTACGGTATTTCTCAGCATAATCGAGACCATATCCGACAACAAACGCGTCGGGTAGTTCAAATCCTTTATAATCCGCTTCGAGGTCGACTGTCCGACGAACCGGTTTATCAAAGAGCGCAACGACACGTGTCGAGTTCGCATTGCGTCGCTCCAGAACATCAATCAAATAGCTAAGCGTCAAGCCACTGTCAATAATATCTTCGACAATGATGACGTCGCGACCTTCTACAGGCACATCTAAATCTTTCAAAATTTTAACAACGCCGGATGATTTCGTCGCTTTGCCATAACTGGATACAGCCATGAAATCAAGCTCAAGCGGAATAGTCATGCTCTTCACAAGATCAGACATAAAAATAAATGCACCCTTCAACACACAAATCACGAGTGGATTTCTCCCATCGTAATCGCGGCTTAGTGCTTCCCCTAATTCCTTAATTCTCGTCTGAATTTGCTCTTCGGTGTACAGTACTTCTTGAATGTCGTTAAACAATGATGGCCCCTCCTAATGTATACTATGAAAGCTTCTTGCCTTCCATTACATTTCAAAGCTGATGTTGCTACCCTTCCTGCTTGCATAGCTCGATTCGAATAAGCCGCTTCGTCTGCTCCTGAACCGTTGCGTGTGCTGAACGGCGAACGCCTGGAATCCACAGCAGTTGACCTGTGGCGTCCGTTAATACAGGCCATGTGTCACGAAGCATCGGTGCAATCTTCTCATCAATGAAAATATCTTGTACTTTTTTGGACCCATTTAATCCAAGGATTCGCATTCGATCACCAGGTTGGCGATTCCGCACGATGAGCGGAAACGGTATGCAGTCCGCATCAAAAAAAGCAATAAAACGATGCTGCGGCTTCGCTCGATCGGATTCCGAATCGTAGTCGATTTCATCCCAGCTCAACAGCCCTGAATGATCAGCAATCCACTGTTCCCCGTGCCCCCGTTCTATTCGATATTCATACGATACAGGTCCTTCAGAATCAAGTCTATGTATAAATTCGATCTGATCGTAGGACCGAACGCACTGGATTCGCTCCGAAATATCGAGCATCCACGTCGTAGGCAGTGCTTGAAGAATGCCCTGCCTTATCGCTTCAATCTTCTCATAATCGAAGGAATCGGATTCTGTATCCGTTTTTTGTGCAAGATAACTTAATATTAGTTTAATAAATCTTCGTTGTAAAGCAACATGTGTGCTCACGAAACCAGCGCGGTCAAGCTGATATCCACCCTTCGTTTGCTTCAGAATCGCGGTTAATTGGACGGATGCTTCCTGCTCCAAATAATCACTATCGGCACGAAGTAAGTCTGCGGTTCGGTTCAATGCCTTTGCAATCTGCTCATTATATTGCCCCAAAAATGGCAACACATCCAACCGAATCTGATTCCTTACATATTTGCGGGAGTCATTACTCTCGTCAGTTACATATTGTAAGCCACTTTCTTCACAAAAGTCCACTAAATCTGTTTTGTATATACGTAGGAATGGGCGAATAAGTTCCACATTTTTTTCAGATCTTGAAATCGCCATGCCCGCAAGTCCCGCTGCACCTGATCCACGGATAAGACGCATCATCACGGTCTCGGCTTGGTCATCTGCGTGATGTGCAGTAGCAATATGCGTAGCATTATACTTGGCTGCTGTCGCATGCAAAAAGGCATAGCGCTGCTCTCGCGCTGCCGCCTGACTGTTCATCCCTGTCCGTTCGATATATGCGGGCATCTCTAGATTCGCGACTTCACAAGGAACCCCGAGATCCGAAGCGATTCGCTTCACAATCTCCGCTTCGGCAACCGACGCTTGCCGGAATCCATGATTCGCATGAGCGACAATCAACCGAAGTCGATGCCGCTCATGGGTAGCCAGCATATGTAGAACATGCAGCAGCGCAACCGAGTCCGGTCCGCCCGACACAGCGACCACGATTGTGCTGCCAGGAGTCCATAGCTGATGCTCCCTCACCGCTTGCTCGACTTGCCCCGCAAGGGCGTATAGCTTCGTCATTCGCATCGATTCATACCGCCCCTCTCTATAGAACCTATATCCGCTAATCAAATTGAAGAATGATGTAAAGCGTCGAGCCTAACAGAATAATCGAGGCGACGAATATTCCCTTTAACCAACCAGGCGTGTTCTTTCGAATCGGCGGAGATGAAATTTTGCTTCCACTTCGAATCGCTGCCTGCTTCCATTCGCTGCACGCATCCTTCGAGGATGTGAACTGACCGGTAATGGCCCGCTTGAACCACGATTCATAGGGTTTAAGCCGAATATGGGTATGTGCCAGATTCACCAAATCACTTGCACTTCGCACTTGCGGCAGCTGATCCGGTCCTTGCCGACGCAGACGTGCGCCATCCATAACATGCAGCCATAACACAGCAAAGGCAAAGAGGTCATAACCAGGATCAGCTGTCCGAGACCCCGCATTCCAATATCCCCGGTCATACCGTTCAGTGAATTGCTTCACGCTTCGCCCAATTCGGCTTACGCCGCCGTAATCGACCAGCTCGACCTGTCCGTACGACGAGACCATAATATTCTCGGGCTTCAAATCGCCGAAGACATAGCCTGCCTCATGGAGATCCGACAGCTTCTGCAGTAGGCGATATCCGATCAGTCCGAGCCATTCGGGTCCGTTCTTCTCCATATATTGCTGCAGCGTAACGCCTTCAACATAGCGCATAACATAGAATTGCACGTCCATCTTCCCGAGCTTGCAATCATCAACATCGAGCAGAAAAGGCCGCGATGCTGAACTGCGCATGCGGCGATCTGATTTATTCTGATGTGCATCAAGCGATGTCAGTACATTGATCTCCGATTGAAGGTCCACTGCATCATACCCTATCTTCAAAGCAGCCAGCTCTGTCCCGCGCCCTCGCCTCACCAGGTAGACAGCGCCGTTCGCACCTCTGCCGAGCAGACGCTCTATCAAGTACCTGCGATGATGCCATTTGCCTTCAATCCACGTACCCGGTGCGAGGCTAGAGCCTGCATTAAACGACGTAGTCACCTAACATCCCATCCGTTTCTGACTGATTGCGAAATCCAAGATCGCTTCCACCCATTCTATCATATTGAATGAATTCGATCACCTTATAGATCGCCGGCCCCGTCGGTGTCGCTCCGCGCATCTGCAATCGTCGGAATAATGATCCTATGCCGGACAAATCTTGCGTCCAGTCCAGATCCATAACCGTCTCGTCAGAAGCCCGGCCTGGAAAATGGAATACGGCGATCTCGCTCTTCCCTTGGCGCGCCTGCAGACTCAGCATGAGATCGCGAATCGCTTCTTCAACCGCCTGCAGCTTCGGCTTCATACTCGCACTAGCATCAATTAGCAGCGCCACCTGCAGTTCACTTGTCTCGGTCAACTCATCCATGACCTGCACAACCTCAGACCGCTGTTGCGGTGGTAAATCTTCAATATGGGTCGCATCCGTGTGCAGAATTTGCCGCAGCTCACGCTCGACTACCTGGTGAATCGTCTGCACGACAGTCTTCCTCGTCATCATCTGGATGGTCTGAGACAACTGATGGGGCTGAACGATCCGGTCCATCCCGCCGCCTGCTTTGGCAATCTGGGCAATCTCTGCCGCGCCAAGCTCTCCAATGGCACCTTGATCGACAACACCCACGACATTCACCGTAATTCCTTCTTCACGTGCATGCGCCGCAGCCACAATCGGGCTTACACCGACATTTGAACAACCGTCTGTAATCAATAGAATTTGTTTCACTATGAACCCTCCCTAAAGAATAAGATGAATACGATTCTCTATTCTATCCTTTCCATTTTTGAGAGAGTTTAATCCGTATCAGCCCTTGAATCGTGCTAGAATGGCCCAGCGCCGCTGCTTCCGCTTATTATACTTCGGCAAGGAACGATAGATTTCCAAAGTCTCACGATAGGCACTTCGCGCATCCTCCGCGCGGCCCAGCTGCTCGTAGAGCTGCCCTAACCGATAGTAGGCTTCACAAGAGGAAGAATTCACCTGACGAAATTGTTCCAGCATCGCAATGGCCTTCTCTGGCTGCGTCGTACGGTATGCCTCGGCAAGATGCAAGTAAGGATCCCCATATCCGACACGAGGATTCAATGCGAGAGCTCGGTGCATATGCGTCTCTCCCGCTTCCATTCGCCCTAGCTTCAAGTGACATACGCCGACTTCAAAATGATAATCTGCCGACTCCTCCATTGCGCGTTCGATTTGCTCGAGATGACTGTATGCTTCCTGGTATTTCTTCTGTGCCATGTATAATCTAGCGAGCTCAAAACGCGATGTCGAAGCATGCGGATTCGCCCGCAGCTCATCCTTCAACCTCGCCATGCGGCGATTCCGGCTGAACGGCTTGAACAAGCTTGGTGTAAGTCCGACATAACGCCGATCGAGCACATAGAGGATCACAAGGAGAAGTATAATGGCGATAATCGGATTCCGTGTAATATAGAGTAAGAACGAGAACAAGAAAAATTTCGATAACAAGCAAAAAGCCCCCCTCTTATTTTCAAAATAACGGCATTCTGCTCATTATTTTACCATATAAGGGAGGCTTTGTTTTATTGTCTTCTTCTCACTTCGTTTTTCTTCAGCTCACCGTCCTTGGGCGTTCTAATCGAGTTGAGCCCGGCCAATGCACCGTAGACCACTCAGGAATATGCCGCTCAATACGCGACACTACGACCGTCATATCATCCGAAATACTTCCATGGTGCCACCGCACGACCATCTCCAGCAGCGAATCCGCGATCGTCTGTGGGTCTTCTGACTTCATCTCTTGGAGTATCCGTTTCATCCACAACTCCTTATTCACCGCATGCCCCGGCGCGTCGTAGATTCCGTCAGTCATCATCACCAGCGTGTCACCCGGCTCCAATTGAACCGTAAGGAGATCCACTTCGATGTCCTGCAATATGCCGATCGGCAGATTAGATGCCGAGATCGAGATCACCTCATTCTTGCGAATAATAAAGCTCGGCGTCGAACCAATCTTCATGAAGGTGGTCTTCGCCGTATATTGATCGATAATGGCCATATCGACGGTCGCGAACACCTCCTCCGCAGAGCGCAACAACAGGACGGAGTTCACCGATTTAATCGCCATCTGCTCATCCATCCCCGACTGCAGCAATCGTTCAAGAATAGATAGCGCCGTGCTGCTCTCAAGCTGCGCGCGCTCGCCGTTGCCCATACCATCGCTGATGGCGACCGCGAACTTCCCATTGCCAAGCTCTACCGTGCTGTAGCTGTCTCCAGATAATGCGCTGCCCCCCTTCGCCGCGCTTGCCACCCCCGTATCAATGTCGAATGCCTTCGCCGAGCCGAAGGTGACCATGACCACCCCATCTTTGCCCCCATCGGCTGCACCGAACCGTTCGCTTGCGACAACAATATGCTCCCCTAGAATATCAGACAAGACTGGTGCAATAATTTTACGGCATTCATCGTGCCCCCTTCGGAATGTATGAACAATCTCGATCTCAATCTGACCGACGTCCAGACTAATAATATCGATATCTTGAATCGGGAGCCCAAGTTCCTCGAGCATGGTTCGAATCTGTTCCTCCTGTTTATGCAAAGCTGCCCCTTCTCTTTGGATTTCTCGAACGAGGCTATCCATGACCTGTGAGACCCCGCTTAATTGCTCAGCCACAAATTGCCGGCTGTCGATGATCTGTCTTTTCCAATGCAAATCATTCTTGTAAAGATCGTACTGCCCCTTCATCGCCTCCATCACTTGATCTGTCTTACTGCACAGCTTCAGCCATGACCCCGGTAGATCCTCCTTCTTCAGCTTAGGGTTGTCTTCGATTGCCGTCATCATGTCGGTCATAAACGAGTAGGTCTGGTGAAATCTCCCCTCCCAGCATTGATCTTTGCGATAACAATTAGAACATGTCTGTGTCGTGACAGTATTAATAAAATGATCGAACTCTTCCTCTTTGCGTACCATCTCCCCGCTGCTCGCGACTTGCCCGAAGCTTCTTGCCAGCTGGCGGAACACCTCCGAGAATTGATTCACGCGCTCAGCAGTCATATCTCGAATCCGCCGCGCATATTCATGCTGCGTAGAGGCATGTTCCTGCGTGCCAGGCACATATTTGGCGATCATCGTAATCATCGATTTAGGGGTTAAAAGGAATAACACGATCGCAGCGACCGTCTCGCTCGTAGACATAATCACCTCGGTTGTAGTGCCGAGATAGATCACTAGAATGGAGGAGCCGAGCAGCATGCCGCCAGCTACCCACCATCGCTTCCCTTCCCGCAGCATCCCAGCTAGCATTCCCGCAAAAGCAAGTAGACTCATCTGATAGATGGCATGCAAGTCAGCAAGACTTAAGATTAATCCGGTCACAACGCCAACGGAAGCACCAAGTGGCGCACCGCCAACAAAAGCGAATAAGAGAATGAGATACCGAGAGAAGATATGATCTGGCGACAGGCCATAGATCGTAAATCCAACAGCACCTGTCATGACCGATGCGAGCAGGATGATCAGACAGATAATTTCTTCGTTCTTGAGCGCCGTCTGTTTGCGAACGCGCGTCAGAATCGGCAGTGCCTGCATAAACACAATCGTCAGAACAAAGCTTAATCCTCCATCCATCACCGCCATCAGAATCGTATACCATGATATTTGATTGCCGATCACAAGCTCGAACAACCGGACGAGCATCATGGATGAGAATACGATTATAGGCATATAAGAGGATTCCGGTCGATTATACGCTTCAATTCCCCGTTGAATGAGGAGAACAAGAAGCATTTGTGCAGCCAATGCCCATATCCCTGGTTCGGCCGAGAAGTAATTGCCAGCGAGCAGCGCAAGTGCGAGCCAGCCGCTAAGATCACGCCTTAGCATATAGATCACTGCGAAATACGCTACCGCGAACGGCGCAAGTTCATTAAGTATCATTGCTTTCCCGAGCAGGAAGCCCATACCTGTCAATACAATCGTCCATTTGCGAACGGCGATCCCTTCATAAGCCCGAGTCATCACATTAGGGGTTTGCATGAGTGAACACCAACCTCTTCTCGTAATCTCATAATCTCTTAATGAGTGAGTGATTCTCATTATAGAAAGGAGACCTTAGAAAGTTTGTCACAATGCGTAGGCTCGTCAAAAAAAGTTTCCGACAAAAACAAACGTAAGCGCCGACACGACCAACCCCTTGCTAGACAAGGGATAACGACGCTAGTCATTGATAACGGATTGAGAATGATGTCTGAATTTCTAACGGATTTGCAGATGCATTCGAGGGAAGTCTACGGCAAATCGCCAGAACTTCAAGGAATGCCGTAGGAACCTGTCGGTATTTTTGTCTTGCGTCGACGAGCTCCATCGAACGAAGTGATTCCTCAGCACCGGAACCCTAAAAAACAAAATAAAAAACCGCAGCAGCCGGAGCTGTTGCGGTGTTCATTATTTCATGATGAAATTGTGAATTACATGCGTTTCGCGCCGCGGCCTCCGCGCTTCCCTTCGGTGTTCTTCTTCAGGGAAGAAATGCGCTCCTCACTATCTTTTAAGAAACGGGACATTTTATCTTCGAAAGTAGCCTTGTTCGCAGGTGGTTTGAATGAACGCCCACCTCGATCTCGTTGAAATCCGCCTGGTCTGTCACCGTCTGGACGTCCGCCTTGACGATCAGGTCTTGGCGTTCTTGGCGGCCTAGTCTGCGCTTCAACTGGCTTATCCACTGCTTGCTTGATGGATAGACCAATCTTGCCGTCCTTATCAACGTTAATGACTTTTACCGTGACAACATCATCAATTTTCAAGTGATCATTGACGTCCTTCACATAGTTGTCGGCGATCTCCGAGATGTGAACGAGACCCGTGACACCTCCTGACAGATCTACAAATGCTCCAAAATGCGTAATCCCTGTCACTTTTCCTTCTAACTTGGTGCCCACTTCAATTGCCATAGAATAAAATGATCCTCCCTTAAAAATATACAAATCCGTAGATTCTGATACTTTAAAATCTTTGGCTATGGTGATTATACCGAATGCCGAAGCTTTGGTCAACAGACGCATATCACGTCACGACTTCATTCCGCTATTTGAGCATTCCCTTATCAATCGGGGTCTCACCTGGCGGATACATATCGAGTGTCTTCCTTGCAATCTGTCCGATATATTCATCCTCATTCAGCCGAGCAATCTCTTGCTCTAGTTGTGTCTGCAGCAGCTTTGTCTCCTGATGCAGCTTATGATTATCTTCCAGCTTGACGCGTTCACTTGCCAGTGTCACCGTCTGATGAATGAAAGTATAAATCCCCCAGCTGAAGAACAAGACCATGAACATCATCCAGAGCCGAATTCGTTTCCGAGCGCCCGCATATTTAGTTGGTTGTTCCTGACGAACCCTAGACGACATACCGTAATCCCTCCTGTGATGTTCTAGCATGATTCTATTCTTCACGCTTACGTTTGAAGAGGCGGTTCCATAATCTTGTCCCGTAATCGAGCGAACGTTTCACCCATACCGGAACTTTGAAATGTCTCCATAAGGGACGCGTTAGGAATTTGAACAACCTCCAAAACGGACTTAACAATTGTAACACAATCCTGCCTATGAACATAGCGGACAGGAACAGAAATCGAACGAGAAGTTTTGCCAATTTATACAAGCCGATGACTGGCTTCAGTAAGAAGATCTCCACCAAGCGCTGAATCAACCGGACAATCTGTTTGATAACCTTCATTAAGATTACCACAATGCGTACGGTTGTAAAGCTGAACCATAAAAAATAGAACCAAACGCCTAGAAAGAGCCCAAAAAAGACATAAAAACGCAATTCTCCCTGATTTGTGATATATAACATTCGAAAAATGAAGCAAACCGCAATCACCCAGTAACAGAAATCTAGTACAGGCTTGGTCCATTTTGGAAAGTGAAGCTGGTGGGCAACCACCCGGTATCCGTCGAAAATGATCCCCATGCATAACCCACTAACCAACATCGCGAACATGGCCACAAATTGCTCATTCAAGCTCATTTAAACAACTTCCCTAGAAACCCTTTAGATTTGCCTTGGGAGTTCGCATCTAAATACGTCAGGGAGTTAATCATGCCTTCAATCGCGATCAGGCCTTGTTCGAGACTTAGGTTCTTGATATGTAAATTTTGCCCCCGAATTGCGAGGAATCCGCATTCCGTATTGAGCAGAAATTCCTCATTATCGAAACTCTCCACGTTGCTTACGCCGGTAATCTCGAGCTGTTTACGATTTAGCATCTTCACTTCTTGCCGTTTCGTCTTCACCTGTTCCACCATCGCATGGCCCCTCCTTTACTAAGACTAGCTTATGGGGAGGACGTCCACTTTAGAACTCAAAGAGGAAGTTCAAAAAGTCCGATTTTGATCACGAAGATTTTAAGGGAGTAACTCGGCATCGAATCTTGCATTCACCTTCGAATTCCGGTACTCATGTAGGTTCTGCCTACACTCCGTTCCTCCTTCTTCAGCTTCACGCAACCTTAGTAACGCTTACGATGTCAGTTTTCTACGAAAACTTTCAGGTACTGAAAATCGGACTTTTTGAACCTGCAATTTAATAACTACCGCCAAAACAAAAAGAGACGAAAGCGATTAACGCTTCCGTCTCTTCCGTGTCCCTATGTATGTCTACCAAGGAAAATCATTCGATTTCGCAATCGGCTCTTCCTTGATCACCGTATAAAGCTGCGCAGCTTCATCCTTCTTAGTCGTCTCAGCCGTACGCTCGACACGAACGGTAACCAACTTCTGGCCGAATTGAATCGTAATCTCATCGCCCTCTTTGACGCTGCTGCTTGGCTTCGCCTCTCGTCCATTCACGAGCACGCGTCCTTGATCGGACACATCCTTCGCAACGGTACGACGCTTAATTAATCGGGATACTTTCAGGAATTTATCGACACGCATCTTACTTTACAGCGTCTTTAAGCTTGTTGCCTGCTTTGAATGCAGGAACGTTCGAAGCTGGGATGTCGATTGTTTTACCTGTTTGTGGGTTGCGGCCTGTACGACCTGCACGTTTACGAGTTTCGAAAGTACCGAATCCGATCAATTGAACTTTGTCGCCGCCAGCAAGCGCATCTGTAATTTCGCCTAGGAAACTATTTAATACTGATTCAACGTCTTTTTTAGTTAATCCGCTTTTTGTAGAAATGTTGTTTACCAAATCTGTCTTGTTCATTATTAGTTCCTCCCATAATTAGAAAAATAGATCGATTATGTATTCTTGTTTTGTTAGTAAATTCCTGCTTCTTTTGACAGCTTTTTTCGAAAAAGGTCAAATAGAGAAGAATTCTGTCCGGGAATAGGTCGATCTTGAGCCCCTAGCTACCGGTGTTTGGCGGCTTGCCACCATTTTTCCATCTCTAGTAAATCAGTTTGGTCAAAAGATTTACCATTTATACGGAGCTGGTCTTCAATATAGTGAAAACGAGAAGTAAATTTGCGATTGGTTCGCGCTAGCGCCTCTTCTGGGTCCGCATCGATAAATCGTGCCGCATTGACGACAGCAAACAATAAATCTCCCAGCTCGCCGATTCTCTCATCGTGCGAGTCGCCATTTGCAACGGCCTGCTTCAGCTCCGCAAATTCTTCTTCGATTTTGGAGTATACACCATTTAAGTCCTCCCAGTCAAAACCAACCTTCGCAGCCTTCTTCTGAAGTTTGTAAGCCTTCATGAGTCCCGGCAGGTCTCTCGGCACACCATCGAGTACCGAAACGGCGGATTGATCGAGCCCTTTACGCTGTTTCTCTTCCGCTTTCATCTGCTCCCAATTCTTCAGCGCTTCGCTTGCATCGCCAGCCGATTGATCGCCGAAGACGTGCGGATGACGGAACAGCAGCTTCTCATTGAGCGTCTGTATCACATCATAGACGGTGAAGGTTCCGACTTCCTCTTCCATCTGCGAATGCAGCATAACTTGCAACAGAAGATCCCCCAATTCTTCCTGCATATGGATTGGATCATCATCGTCAATGGTCTCGAGCACTTCGTACGTCTCCTCGATCAGGTTCTTGCGAATCGATTGATGTGTCTGCTCCTGATCCCATGGACAGCCTTCAGGGCTGCGCAAAATTCCGACAATTTCGTGTAATCTTGCAAAGGTCCGGTTACGCAGCTGTTCATCGTCGCTTCGGGGCACCCAAATTAGCGATAAATTACCATAACCTTCGACACGATCCAGCTCATAGAGCGGCACGTGCAGAATCTGCTCTTCCCCTTGAACGCCGAGCGCATGTCCTACAACGACTTCATAATCGTCTGGATACAGCTCCATCAAGACCAGCTTCACGTCGGATGCTGTAAATGTATCGTAGACCTGACCAATCACGGTATGAAGCTGAGGCTGAAGCCACGAGGACGACATGCCGCTGCTATCGAGCAGCTGGAATCCCTCAATCGGATCGAACCCCAGGCGTGTAAAGGCCTGATCCAAGAAGCTCTCTCCACCTGTAATATGCAGGGCAATTCCCGCTTCGCCGCAGCGCTGTCTAAGCTGTTGTACGGTCGATTCCGCGACCATCGGGTGGCCAGGCACCGCATAGACGATAGGGCCTTGTTCACCAGCTAATACGATCAACTGGTCCGTAATTGCGCGATAGACTTCCAGGAAGTCGTCATGTTGCTCATAGAGCGAATCAAAGGACGTATAAGCAATCCCTTCCTCCCGCAGCAGTGTCATCATCGGATGATGCTCTGTACGTACGAACACATGAGCCGCAGACTTCAGTTTTCTCCAGTTGCCTAGGGTCAGCTGATCCGGATCCCCTGAACCAAGCCCTAGCACCGTTATTGATTTATCCATTCTTCATCCCTCCATTAATGCCTCTTCAACAACCCAAGCCGCTCCAACTTAGGTATATATTTCTTCGCGCCGGGGAGCATAGCCAGCTCCTGCGCCGTAATCGCGCCAAGCCATATCCCACTACCTGCAAAGGCGGCAACGCCAATCACGATGCCTACAAGGCTAACGATCACAGCTTCCACACGCTCATTTCCCAGTCCTATGCCTTGCAGCAGATCCGGCAGCAGCATGTTCGCTACGATCACCCCGGCAGACAAGAATCCCATCATGAGCAGCGGCTTCACGACCAGGTCGCGCCATGAGATGCGAAGTCTAAGCGTCCGTAAAAGTACGATCGCATTCAACAATGCCGCGATACCATAGGCAGCAACACCTGCTATCGCTGCACCATTCAAGCCTAATACCGGGACGAGCCAGAGATTGAGCACAATTTTGACGCCGACAGCGACCAACAAGTGCCAGGCCGGTGCATTCACTTTGCCAATCCCCTGCAAAATCGCTCCCGTCATAATGTTAATCGTGCTCACGACCGCCATACAAGCCACCCAAGCCATCGTATCCGTCCCATTCGAATCGCTGTATAACGCGATGTTGATCGGTTCTGCGAGCAGTACAAGTCCGAGCGTCGATGCTGCACCCAAGATCCAAGACCATCGAATCAAGATCGTCGATCGCTGCCGCAGCTTGTCCAGCTTGCGGCTCATATGGTCCTGTGTAATCGCTGGAATGATCGATACGGAAATCGAACTCGCCACCATGCCAACGAGTTGGACGAGAGGCAGTCCGCGATTATACACGCCAAATGCCGCCATTGCCTGCAGCTCGTCCCCGTATGACATCTTCAATAGCCTTGGTACAGTAAACGTATCGACAATGCTCATCATTGGTACTACAATAGCCCCAAGACACACCAGTACCGCATATTGCACAAGCCGCCATACAAGTGAACGCAGAGGTTCCGCCGCTTGTTCATCGGCTGATACAGAGGCCTTACTACGATCTTTATGATAGTAATACATCATGACCAGCATCCCGGCTATGCCCCCAGCTGTCGAGCCAAGCGCTGCACCCGCAGCGACGACCGACTCCTCCACGCCTCCACGTGTTAGGAAGAGCAGCAAGAAGAGCATCGTCGCTACTCGAATGACTTGTTCCGCAACTTGTGAGACCGCCGTCGGGACCATCATCGATTTGCCCTGGAAATAGCCGCGGATGGCGGACATGAGCGGCACAATTAGCAAGGCAAAGGACGAACAGCGGATGGCTTCTGCCGTATGAACATTATCCATCCAGCCTGCAATTCGATCCGCGCCTTGATTCAGAAGAATACATCCGACGATCCCTGCTGCCCCGAGCAAGACCATGGATACGCGCAGAATCCGCCTAGCTCCCACATCGTCGCCCTCAGCTACCCGCTCCGCTACGAACTTCGATATCGCCACGGGGAAGCCGGCTGTCGCAAGGAATACAACCAAAATATAAAAAGGATACACCGCATTATAAATGCCAAAAACGCCGTCTCCCGCAATGTTCTGTAGCGGAATCTTCTGCAGCGTTCCGATCAATTTCGACAGTAGCGCTGCAAGTCCGAGCACCATTGCGCCCTTAACGACATGAGAATCCGAATGCATCGAACCCATGTCCTGCTGCTCCTTCATCCTGTTCCCTCTCATCATCCATTCTTGCCGAATTTTTATGCATTCATTATAACACATAAAAAACTCCCATAATCGAGCATACGACTGGTACGTATGATTCGAGTATAGGAGTTCATTAAAATCGGCCGCCCGATTATTGTTCCATTTGTTTACCTAAGAACGCAGCTGCTGTCTCAGCCATCTTTGTCTCAAGAACACTCATCTTCGTATTCTCGTCTTTGCTAAGCATCACAACGGTACCAATAGGGTCGCCACCCGCAATGATTGGTGCTACCACGAAAGAGCTGATTGTTTCTTGGTTGTCTCTTCCGATTTCGTATGTGCCGGAATTCGTCTCAATAGATGTTTTACGATTCTCCATACATTCCTCAACCAAAGATCCGATGGACTTGTCCAAATATTCTTTCTTGGATCCGCCAGCTACAGCGATAATATTATCACGATCTGTAATCAATGTTGTATGATTCGTGCTCTCGAATAGAGACTCCGCATATTCCTTCGCAAAGTCGCCAAGCTCACCAATCGGGGAATATTTCTTAAGGATAACTTCACCATCGCGATCAACAAAGATTTCAAGTGGATCTCCCTCGCGGATACGAAGAGTACGACGAATTTCTTTAGGAATGACGACCCGTCCGAGATCATCAATACGACGAACAATACCAGTAGCTTTCATATTTCTTGTTGCCTCACTTTCTTATCAGTTGTACTTCTACTACGGTTCATGGAAATGAGGAGAGACCTTGCGGTTAGTTCAAATAAACCTGAGTCTGCTACTTGAAACACATCGTGATCAAAAGATGACTTTTTGAACAACCTCTTTAACTGGTGGTTGATTTAAAATCTGACCATAGTATTCATCTGCTCCCAGTTTCTTATACATCTCGATTGTACGCTCATTTAAAGGAATCGTTTCATAAAAAAACAGAAAATAGTGAAAAAATTTCACGTATTTTCTGCTTGTTCATAAAATAGTCAATTTTATTTACAGATGTTACATTTAATTACTTTTTATCACTGGTTGGTTCTGTCTTTTCATCGGTTTTCTTACCTGTTTCTTGCTTCGGCTCTTCCTTTTTCTCTACCTTAGGCAGATCAATCTTCGTAATAAGACCTGGCAGTTCCTTCTCCATGAATTGATTCATGCTCGCACCGGATACTTGGCCACGAAGCGATTCCTTCTGGTCTGCCGACAATTTGTCGAACGTCATCTCCACACGGGATTCCACTTTCATGACATGGTAACCGAACTGTGTCTCAACCGGATCGCTGATTGTGTTTAGTGGAAGCTCAACGGCTGCTTTCTTGAATTCCTCAACCCATTGGCCCACCGCTGCATCTTTATACAATCCGCCATTGTCTTTGGAACCTCCGTCATCGGAGTACTCCTTCGCAATTTTGTTCCAATCCGCATTTGGTGCTTTCAACATCGCTTGAACTTCTTTCGCGCGTTTCAGTGCTTCTTCTTTCGTACGCTTCGTTTTACCGTCTTGTGTCTCAAGCGCAACAAGAACGTGGCGGACGGAGGCCGTAGTGAAGCTTTCTTTGTTCTTCTCGAACTCAGCCTTTACCTGGTCATCGGTTACTTTGGCATTATAATCCGCAACAACGGTAAGAAGGCGCGTCATATAATCGAGCACGTCTTGATCTGTTAATTTAAGCTTGTCCAGCTCGGTTTTGTATTGATCCCCAGCTGATTTTTTCATTTGATCCAATTGCTCTTTTGCTTTCTTCTCGCCGTCTTTCTTTGCTGCGTTTGTTGCTTTCTCAGCTAGAATTTTGTAGGCGATCTCTTGCTTAAGCAAGTATTCTCTGAACTCATCCATCGTTACGACTTGCGCGTATTGCGGATAGAGCAGCGTCATCATGCTGAGCTCTTTATTAAATTCATTCTCAGTAATCGTTCCGCCTTTGTACGTCGCAACGACTTTGCTCTTATCTCCTTTGGCAGCGGAACTCTCATTCTTCTGTCCGCATCCCGCGATGAGCGACACCATGAGTACCGCTACAAGCGTGATCATCAAGGATTTCCAAGCACTTTTACGGTTACTTAACAACATCTTGTAATTCTCCCTTCGTTTTGAACGCCTCTTTGGCGCTTTTGAGCACATCTTCTAACAATTGCAGCATCTGCGAATCATCTAGCCCTTTACATCTCACATTCATTATAATACTTGGACCCTGCTCAAAGCGAATGCGCTTGTCGAATTGTGCCCCCAGTTGCGCTAACTTATCGCGATATATGTGATCGGTCTGGCTCGCAGCAATACGGATGACGACGTCGTCTCCTTTACGCGAAATCGCCTCGATCCCGTAATAACGGCCATAAATTTTGAGCCTTGCGACGGCGAGCAGATGCTGTACGGCAAGCGGTAAGTCGCCGAAGCGGTCTACCAGCTCATCCTGCAGCTCATCGCCCTCATCGAAGGAGCGCAAGGAAGCAACTTTTTTGTAAATCTCAATCTTCTGAATACTATCATAAATATAATCGGATGGTAAATATGCATCGACACTCAGGTCGATCACTGTCGATACCTCTTTCGGAGGCGCGACATAATCTCCGCCCATCTCAGCTTTCCGCTTCTGAATCTCGTCTGCTAGCATTTGCGAGTAGAGATCGAATCCGACCGACGCAATGAAACCATGCTGTTCCGCACCGAGCAGATTACCCGCTCCGCGAATCGACAAGTCGCGCATCGCAATTTTGAATCCTGAGCCAAGCTCTGTGAACTCTTTGATGGATTGCAGTCGCTTCTCCGCAACCTCCGTCAACACTTTGTCCCGTTGATATGTGAAGTACGCATAAGCGATGCGATTCGAACGCCCGACACGTCCCCGTAGCTGATACAACTGGGACAAGCCCATTTTGTCGGCGTCATGGACGATTAGTGTATTCACGTTCGGAATATCGACACCCGTCTCAATAATACTCGTGCTCACGAGCACATCGTATTCCCCATCCAAGAAATCGAGAATTGTCTTCTCCAGCTCTTGCTCAGACATTTGACCATGCCCTACAGCGACTCTAGCGTCCGGCACCAATGCAGAGATCTGCTCGGCCATCTGGTAAATCCCTTGAACGCGGTTATATAAATAGTATACCTGTCCACCGCGCGCTAATTCACGCTCAATGGACTCGCGGATCAATGCATTGCTATGCTCCACGACATACGTCTGTACGGGGAAACGGTTCTCCGGCGGCGTCTCGATAACCGACAAATCGCGTACTCCAAGCATCGACATATGCAGCGTACGCGGGATTGGCGTAGCCGTTAGCGTCAGCACGTCGACATTCGTCTTCAGCCGCTTCAGCTTTTCTTTGTGAGATACGCCAAAACGCTGCTCTTCATCGACGATAAGCAGTCCCAGATCTTTGAAGATCATATCCTGCGACAGAATCCGATGGGTCCCAATAACGACATCTACCGTACCGCGTTTAATACCCTTGATTGTCTCGTTCTGTTCCTTCTTCGAACGGAAGCGGCTCAGCACTTGAATATTCATCGGATACCCTGAGAACCGCTCGCGGAATGTCTCATAATGCTGCTGTGCCAAGATCGTCGTCGGAACGAGGACAGCCACCTGCTTGCCTTCCATCGCTGCCTTAAATGCAGCACGTACGGCAACCTCCGTCTTCCCGTAACCTACGTCACCGCATAACAGACGGTCCATTGGTACATTTTTCTGCATATCCTTCTTGATTTCTTCAATCGCGCGCAGTTGGTCAATCGTCTCATCATACGGGAACATCGCTTCAAATTCTTGCTGCTCAGGCGTGTCCTTCTCGAAAGCAAAGCCAGGTGCAGATTGGCGCTCTGCGTACAGCTTGACCAGATCATCCGCAATATCCTGCACGGAGGAACGGACTTTATTTTTAACCTTCGCCCAGTCGTTGCCGCCAAGCTTATAGATCTTCGGTTCTTTCTCCTCTGACCCGACATATTTCTGGATCATATCAATCTGTTCGATCGGTACAGACAACTTGTCGCCACCCGCATACAGAATATGCAGATAATCTTTATGAATGCCGTTGATCTCCAGTGTCCCAATCCCCATGTATTTCCCGATCCCATGGTTCTGGTGCACGACATAGTCGCCAACCTTCAGCTCGGTGTAGCTCTTAATGCGCTCGGCATTATCGACCTTTTTATCGATTTTACTACGAACTTTACGCTGTTTCTGCGAGAACATCTCACCTTCGGTAATAACGACAAGATGAATTGAGGACAACTCGAACCCGGTCTGCAGGTTACCCTTGAGAATCATCGGTTCCTCAATCTGATAGTCTTGAAGCACGCGACGCATCCGTTCGGTCCGCTCATCATTGCTCGCGAGCATCATGACCTTCGCGCCGGACTTCTTCCAACGTTCCATCTCAGCCTTGAGCACATTCATCTGACCATGGAAATCCTGCATCGCGCGGCACATGAAATTCACGATATTTTGCGGTTGCGTATGTGGAATTTGGCGCAAGAACAGGGACAAGAACAATGTCTGGAAGGGCGGATGATGCAGCATATGATCTGCGGTATGACCCAGCACGAAGCCTGGCATCGACTTCCCGTTCTGCATCAAATGCAGATTCCATTCACTCTCGTCGCGTTCAAGCTGCTTGGAAATCTCCAAGATTCGCGTTGGTTCGTCCAGAATAAGGAGCGTGTCTTTCGCCATATAGTCGAATAACGTCTCTCGTTCTGGAAACAACATCGAAATATATTTATAGAGGTCTGGAAAATAAATCTGCTCCCGCAGCATCTCCAGCTCACGTCCGATTTCTTCGCGCAGCAGACTTTTAGCATTGCGGTCCGCCATCTTCTCCAGCTGTTTTTCGAGCAGTTCTGACGCATGCACCGCCGCATTCTGGAATCGCCCTGCATCCGCAATAATCTCCTTGCATGGCGGAATGACAATCGCTTCTTCCTTATCCACGGAGCGTTGGTCTGCCGGATCAAATGTACGGATGGAATCAATATCGTCACCGAACCACTCTACTCGGTAAGCAAGGCGAGCAGTTAGTGGATAGAAGTCGACAATCCCCCCGCGAACGCTCATTTCGCCGCGTGATTGGACTTGCTCTACCCGCTCATACCCCAGCTCCACCATACGCTTCATAAAGGCGTTAATCTCGAGTGTCTCTCCAACTTTAATATCAAGATGCGCGCTCTTCATCATCTCGCGTGTCGGAATGAATCGGCGCACACCGGAATACGGAGCTACAATGACACCACGAAAACCACGGGAAGACTTCATCAAGACATCGATGCGCTGAGCTAACGTCTCAGGGCTTGAAATTGCTGATTCCGCTGCAACCAGTTCATTAGCTGGATATAACATCACATGCTCTGGTGAAATGCACTCCTGCAGATCCTCTGTAATTTTCTGCGCTGCGAACATATTATGGGTTACGATCAGCATCGGACGCTGCAGCTTCTCGAACAACGCCGCGATCACAACTTGGCGCGAAGAACCCGTGAGTCCTGATATGAGCTGCTCTCGCATCCCAGATTCCAGTCCTGCTGTTATGGATTTAAAATCTCGATCTTCGGATAATGCTTGAATAAGTGCGTGTAGCAACGCGGGCACCTCTCTCTAATAACTCATCTCTTAAGAGAATCCGTTGGATGACATGGCAATGACGTTCATGAACACTTCCCAACACCATGTAGAAATGGCTTCGCCGTCTTCATGACGGGAAGCGCCTTGACATTGTATATGGGCTGTACCATTCTTCGGATCTTTTACAAATAAGCCTCGGCGAACATGCCAAGGCTTCTATTATCTGTACTTCAACTTCTACTGTAGTGGATTGGATAGCAGCGACAATTCCGGATGGTTATCGAGTGCTTCTCTACAGTAATCACATGTTACACGAACGGTAACATCCCCATTTGAGTTATACGATATTATATCGTTGCGCTCTTCCGGGGTCAAGGAATGAAACCCAAGCTTGGTCTCACTTACATGATCCTGATCAATACGGCCTAGCGACGTTCCGCAATGCCTGCAAATATAGTTTACTGACATCTATATGCCTCCTGAGAGTAGGATATACCCTAAGTATGCCCATCCTGTTCAGAATTAGCCGTATTTTCCAGTATGGATTCCTGTTAGCCGTTGAATTTCGCCATCGTTGTCTCGAACGAATTCTGCATTGCGAACTCCAGCGCATCGCAAGTTGCACAAATCATGCTCTCGAGCGGCATTGCTTCCGCCTTCGGGAAGTTATTCAGGACATAATCAGCAATATTGAATCCTGCTGGTGGTCTCGAAATCCCCATCCGAACTCGATTGAAAGTTTGTGTGCCTGTGTGCTGGATGATCGATTTAATCCCATTGTGTCCGCCTGCGCTGCCTTGATAACGAAGACGAATTCGCCCAATCTCCGTATCCAGGTCATCGTAGACCACGATCATATCCTCCAGACTCACTTTATAATAATCCATGAAAGCACGAACCGACTCTCCTGATAGATTCATATACGTCATCGGTTTAATCAAGGCAACCTTCTTCCCGTTCATATGCCCCTCACCGATCAACGCTTTGCATTTGCTCTGGGTGACAGCGATATTATGACGCTTCGCCAGTTCATCAATCGCCATAAATCCGACATTGTGCCGCGTCTTCTGATAAGACGTACCGGGATTCCCAAGTCCGACAATCCATTTCATATGTGTGTAATTCCTCTCTATGCCTGCTTCTATAGGTGAAACATATAGATTCTTATATTTGAACGACAAGGGCTACTTCTCCGCTAGGCGCGGAGCTGTAACCCTTCATCATTCGTATGCTTAACTGTTAGTATGCGTTTGAACTGCTTCTAAATTATTCGATTTCGAACAGCTTGCTGATCGATAACTCTTCATGTACACGAATAATCGCTTCACCCATCAATGGCGCGACGGACAATACTTTGAGCTTGCTTGTTGGGTTCGGATGCGTAATTGGAATGGTATCCGTCACGATGACTTCCGTGATCGGTGCATTCTCAAGACGCTCCATAGCAGGGCCGGACAAGACCGGATGCGTACAACAAACATAGATTTCTTTGGCGCCCGCATCACGTAATGCATTAGCACCTAATACAATCGTTCCAGCCGTATCGATAATATCATCGATGACAATCGCTGTTTTCCCTTTGACTTCACCGATAATGTTCATTACTTCGCTCACATTCGGCTCAGGGCGACGTTTGTCGATGATAGCAAGCGGAGCTTTCAAGAAATCAGCCAATTTACGAGCACGAACAACACCACCATGGTCAGGTGAGACAACAACGACATCTTCGAATTGTTTCGAACGGAAATATTGCGCCAGAATCGGAACACCCAGCATATGATCCACTGGAATATCGAAGAAACCTTGAATTTGCGTTGCATGCAAATCCATCGTAATCACGCGATGAGCGCCTGCCGTCTCGATCAAGTTCGCAACGAGTTTCGCTGTGATTGGATCGCGTGAACGTGCCTTACGGTCTTGACGTGCGTAACCGTAGTACGGGATCACGACATTGATACTCTTCGCGGATGCACGCTTAAGTGCATCAACCATGACGAGCAGCTGCATCAAGTTATCATTAACCGGTGCGCATGTCGATTGAACGACATAGACGTCACAACCGCGAACACTCTCGGTCAACTTGATATGGATCTCCCCATCACTGAATGCGAGTGTCTCCGAATCTCCCATCGGTACGCCGATATGTTCAGCAATACGATGTGCCAAAGACGTATTCGAGTTGCATGTAAAAATCTTTAATTTTGAGTCACAATAAGCCATAGAATAAAAACCCTCCGTGCCAGTCGTTGTATTGTCAGTGTTGCCATCATAACCTAGTTCGTCTTGTTCCTGCTGATCGTCAAAGTCCAATGATTTAAGAGTTGCGTTCTTTCTTCGCTCTAGCACGGGCTCGCAGTTTCTCCGCATATCCCGGCTTATTCACTTGGCGTTCTCTTGCAACAGCCAGTTCGTTCTCTGCTACATTATGCGTAATCGTGGAGCCAGCCACGACATATGCCCCTTTGCCAATCTTAACTGGCGCAATGAGGTTCACGTTACTGCCGACAAAGGCATCATCTTCGATCTCTGTAACAGATTTATTATACCCGTCATAGTTGACCGTAATCGCTCCGCAGCCGATATTTACATTCTTACCTACCGTTGCATCGCCAATATAACTTAAATGACTTACTTTTGCACCGTCATCTAACGTTGCATTTTTTATTTCAACGAAATCGCCGATTTTCACTTGTTGGCCAATTCGAGCGCCGGGACGCAAATAAGCGAACGGTCCGATTCCCGAGCCGTTACCTACTTTCGCCTCCGACAATACGGATTGCTTCACAATAACGCCATCGCCAATCTCTGAATCTTCAATTTCGGTATGAGGACCGATGATGCATTCATTCCCAATGATTGTCTTCCCGCGAAGCACGGATCCTGGGTAGATGATACTATCTTGTCCAATCACGACGTCGGCACCAATGTAAGTGGATGCTGGATCAATCAAGGACACGCCATTGATCATATGCTGGCGGTTAATACGTGCACGCATCAGCTGCTCCGCTTCCGACAGAGCAACGCGATCATTCACGCCGATTGCTTCCGCTTCATCTGTCGTACAATAAGCATCAACAATATCCCCAGCAGCTCGCAGAATACCAATAACATCTGTCAAATAATACTCCTGCTGCACGTTCTGATTCGTTACTTGCTCAAGCGCAGCAAAAAGCTTCGCATTATCGAAGCAATAAGTTCCTGTATTAATCTCTTGAATCGCTTGTTCATCCGGTGTGCAATCTTTCTGCTCCACAATCTTCTGAACCGATCCGTCGGTACCACGAATAATCCTTCCGTAACCGGTAGGATTCGCCATATGGGCTGATAGAATCGTTGCGGATGCACCCTTCTCGGTATGCAGCGCAATCAAACGCTCAAGCGTCGTCTCTGTTACTAGCGGCGTATCTCCGCATACAATGAGTGTCAAACCTTCTTCATGTCCTAGCAGCGATTTCGCTTGCTTTACCGCATGACCGGTACCTAACTGTTCTGCCTGCAATACATATTCAGCACGATCGCCCAAATATGATTTCACGGCATCAGCTCCATGACCTACAATCACGACTGTACGCTCACAGGATGCACGCAATACGGTATCCACGACGTGACCTACCATCGGTTTGCCGCATACTGGATGCAACACTTTATACAATTTCGACTTCATGCGTTTGCCCTGTCCTGCAGCAAGCACAACTGCCATTCTTTTCAAGGTTCCTACCTCCCAAAAGCTTCTTACCATATGCTCATTCATGACATATTACCTATAGACATACTTCGCACATGTTAATCAGTTCATTAAAGAATATATCCTATTCTGAACAAAAAGAAAAGAGAGCCGTCCTCCGGCTCCCTTCCTCTAAGCGCAATTACAAACCTTAAGCTCCCTCTTCGATGACTTCTTCTTCCGTAGCTGCGCGCTCATATTCAGCGAGAACTGCTGCTTGAATCTTCTCGCGAGTTGTGGAAGAGATCGGGTGAGCGATATCGCGGAATTCACCATCTGGTGTCCGCTTACTCGGCATGGCAACGAACATCCCATTGTTCCCGTCAATGACGCGAATGTCGTGCACAACGAATTCATTGTCAATAGTGATGGAAGCAATCGCCTTCATTCTCCCTTCGGAGTTGACGCGGCGGAGCCTTACATCGGTAATTTGCATGTGTGTTCACCACCTTTTTCCATCAGAGACTTGGTGTATAATTCCACACACTCATGCTAATTCCTTCTTTTTTTTACCATTGTTATGAATATTTTTTGAATTTAAAACTAATATTTAAGCGATTCGACATTTGTCGTATTAAATCGACGCGATTAATTCAATTTCGACAAGGACATCCTTAGGGAGACGGGCGACTTCAACGGTTGATCTAGCCGGCTTATGGTCCCCAAAATACGATGCATAAATTTCATTTAAATCTGCAAATTGATTCATATCTTTAATAAACACCGTCGCCTTGATTACGTCCGAGAATGATGCTCCTGCCTCAGCCAACACAGCTTGTAAATTACGGAAAACTTGATGCGTCTGTTCGGCAATGCCGCCTTCAACGACTTGTCCATCTAATCCAAGTGGAATTTGGCCAGAAGTGAACAATAAATTACCAAATTTCATGGCCTGTGAGTATGGTCCAATTGCTGCTGGAGCATTCGTTGTTGCAACCGCTTCGATTTTCATCCTTGAATCACGCTTCCTCTCTGAAATAATTACCAGGCTCGACTGCGATCTGCTTCGTCTTAAAATCAATATGCGTTAGCTTCGCAAGCGAAATATAATCATTCAACAATCGTTCATTGCTCTCGAGGTCGCCAGATTCCACGAGAACGCCTACGCCAGCAACCACAGCTTCGAATTCATGCAGCAGGTCAATCATGCCTTGCACCGTTCCGCCTGCTTTCATGAAGTCATCAATAATGAGGACGCGCGATTTCTCTTTGAGCGCTCTACGGGCTAGTGTCATCGTATGGATGCTCTTATTGGAGCCCGAGACATAGTTAATGCTTACCGCAGAGCCCTCCGTCACCTGATGGTCACGGCGAACGAGCACCACAGGGAGATTAAGCTGCGCAGCCGTCGCATAAGCGAGAGGGATCCCTTTTGTCTCTACCGTCATGACCACATCGATCTGAGCGTCTGCAAAAGCGGCCGCGAACATTTTACCCACCTCGTTCATCAAGGCAGGCTGTCCCAGTAAATCCGTCATATACAAGTAGCCACCTGGCAAGATCCGATCCGGCTCCTCTAGCTTGCGAGACAACTCTTCAATGATAGGAAGCGAAATAGATTTCGGCATACGCGGAATAAATTTCACACCGCCAGCTGCGCCTGCGAGCGTAAGCAGATCTCCCATGCCTTCTTCTTCGAACACTTCTTTTATAATGACAAGATCCTCACTGATCGATGACTTCGCTGCATTGTAGCGCTCGGCAAAGGTCGTGAGCGGGATTAATGTATGCGGCCGATGCAGTAAGAACTGTGTCATTTCCACCAGACGGGCGCTTCTCTTTAACTTTTTCATTCTACTCCCCCTCTGCTAAATCCGAATATTATAATGAGAATATATCATTTTCATACGGATTTTACCAACATTTCCTTCAATTTATTAGGTGAGCATACGAACCGCGTATACTTCCTTACAGAATCCTCGAAGCCCATTATAGATTCTCGCCACTTTGGACTCCTTCGATACGAGCCCGAAGACCGTTGGCCCGCTCCCTGACATTAACACCCCGTCAGCTCCGAGCTTCACCATGGCATCCTTCAACTGATGCACTTCAGGATATAACGATAAGGTGACGTCTTCCAGCACATTGCCTAGCTGCCCGCAGACATCATGGAACCGCTGGTTCTCAATCGCTGCGATCATGTTCGCCATCGAAGGGTGGCTGTTCAACTTGTCTACCCGAAATCTGCCATAGACATCGGCCGTCGAGACATTAATCGGCGGCTTCGCCAAGATCACCCAACACTGCGGCGGATTCGGAATCATCTCTAATTTCTCACCGCGCCCTCTAGCAATGGCTGTGCCCCCGGTCACACAGAAAGGGACATCTGAGCCAAGCTCAGCACCGAGCTCCTGAAGCTCATGATCGGGTATATTCAGCTTCCAGAGGCGGTTTAACCCGCGTAAAGTCGCTGCTGCGTCGCTGCTACCCCCTGCAAGGCCAGCAGCAACCGGGATTTTCTTATCCAGATGGATATAGACCCCCTGCTTGACGTCATATCGGTTCTTAATGAGCTTCGCCGCTTGAAAGGCAAGGTTCTTCTCATCGAGCGGGATATACCCGGCTTGACTCGAGATAATGATCGTGTCGCGAGGCAATTCCTCCATCTCGAGACGATCCGCGAGATCGACCATCGTCATAATCATCTCGACTTCATGGTAACCGTCTTCTCTTTTATGTAACACGTCCAGCAGCAAATTGATCTTGGCTGGCGCTTTCTCATATACTTTCACGGTCTTCACCTACTTTATCTGATCGAACGTTCTTAGAACAACTTAACATATTATATCAGAATCATATATTGAAGTCATTTGAAGCTATCACGTTAAAATAACCCCCATACCAGAGACTTCTCTTGGATATAAAAAAAAGCGAAGAATGCCACTTATACCCGGACATCCTTCGCTCATGATGATCATTTTCTTGATGCGGCTTGTTCAGCCAATTGGATGGCGCGTTTTACCATATTTCCTGCATCCTTCGCCTTGATGTTAGCCCAGCCTTCATTCTGGACCGTCTCATAGAACCCAAGATCCTTCGCTAGCTCCTCTTTTAACTGCTCTGACATGACACTTCTTCTGCGGCTCATCTCAGGTCCTCCTTTAAAGGGATATCATAATGAATGGAGTATATTCGCTGCCCTACCGTTAGTATGGCTGTTCCCCATCTAGATCATACTTCCCTCCCGTGCCATGAAAAAAGACAGCCCCGAAGGGCTGCCGTGATGCGTACTGCAAATCTTAATTCTGGATATACGTGATGCGCACTTGGCCATCGTCCTCGCATACCGATAATTCCACAGACTCCGTCAATATGTCGGCGTAACTGTATGAAACACGCTTAAATGCGTTCTGATCCTGGTCAAGTTTAACAATGAAAACAGATGGGTAGGTTTCTTCAAGTACACCGGTACGTTCAATGGTCTTTCGGCGACCACCGTTTGCTCGCAGCATAATTTTGCGCCCGACATGGGCTTCCAGGCTACGTTTAATTTCCAACAGCGCATTTTTAGCCATTGTCAACTACCACCTCTTTCCTTGTCCATTATAACCAATTCAAGGGGTGATGTCAAATAACTGAATATTATATCAGCGATTATTTAAAGTTGTCAACGACAATTTTGTTAATTTTCGAAAATTATTCACGGAATCGACGGAACAATGTCCAAAGTGGATAAATCCCTGAGTTTTGGAAGCCCAATGCGATAGCTACCCCGGGTCTCAATTCCTCCCACACCATCTGTCCCCGTAATCGTCTGGGATAGCACTTCCACAATATTTATGGTCTCCCGAATCGGTGTGAAAGATGCCTTCGCCGCCACATACACCGGATCAAGTGCATGGATGAGAATGCGTCCTGGAGAGCTTGCGAAGTTCGCGCCTGCCTGTAGCAGCGCCTCAAAATGCGACTGGCATGCCCCGGCCACGATATTAAGCACATCGAAATTCCGTTCATAATTCCGTGCTGTCTTAATTGCATTCACGAAATTCTGCGAATTCTTATAACTGGATAAGCTGTACAAATCGCGGTTCTTCAAATGCTTATAGACGCCGTCATGTCCTGTGATAACGACGATATCCGGTTTGACACGTGGGAGCAGCCGGTAGAGAACGTCCGACATGTTCGCTTCCGTTACGTAATGACCTTCCGCAGGTACCCGCAGTTGATTGTACAAATCTAGACTTTTCCTCAAATAATTGGGGTCCCCATCCAGATGAAGTACTTTACCGGGAACTTCAAAGAAGGGTTGGTGATTCATCATTTTCTGATTCAAATCCGCTTGATTCCGCTCGGTCTGTACACGACGATGCTGTTCCAGAAGCCGAGTGGATTCCATTGCACGAATAAACGCCTGCTTCTCTTTCTGATGTGGAGGCTTCCCCTCGGTTACGGGCATCAGATCATTCGTGGGCGCATCCGCCAATAGACGAAAGTCAATCCCCTTGATAATCACTAAATCTTTCATAAACGCCTCGATGCGGAACGTGACGTCTCCGCCATACGATTTTCGAACGACAAGATCTCCTTGCTTCATGGCCCAAATCACCTCTTCTGTCTATCGTATGGAGGGGCTTATGGATTGGTGCCTATCTTATGGAAATCCGCATCGATTGCATGTATATGGTCATCTATAGCGTCTATACCCGTCCTGCCGCCAGCAAGACGTCGCTAAGCCGCGCAAATTCGGCGATACTCAGTGTTTCCCCGCGGCGCTGCGGTTCAATACCCGCTTCCTGTAATGCGGCTTCTAGGGCCTCACGGCCGCCTTCATTGAAGAATCTTGCCTTCAAGTTATTCGCGATCGTCTTCCGGCGCTGAGCGAATGAGGCTTGTACCACTTGGAAGAAGTGTGCTTCGTCTGCGACCTGAACCGGTGGCGTATCCCGCACCTTCAGTTTGATAACAGCAGATTCCACATTCGGCTGTGGAATGAATACCGTATGAGGCACCGTACATACGAGCTCCGGCTCGCAATAATATTGTACGGCAACACTCAAGCTGCCGTAGTCTTTGCCGCCAGGACGCGCAGCCATCCGGTCCGCCACTTCCTTCTGAATCATCACCACAATATTTTGCAGCGGTAGACGCTCTTCGAGCAACTTCATAAGAATAGGTGTCGTCACATAATAAGGAAGGTTCGCTACGACGCTTACCTTGCTGACCTCAGAGAATCGATCCGCGAAAATTTGCTTCAGATCTACCTTGAGCACATCACCATGAATGACCCCAACATTCGGATAGGGTGCAAGCACCTCTTCGAGGATCGGAATCAATCGCGTGTCAATCTCCACGGCAGTCACTTCCGCTGCCGTCTGAGCAAGGCGCTCTGTCAGCGCCCCGATTCCAGGTCCGATCTCGAGTGCCCCCATCGTTTCATCGAGCTCAGCGGCATCTACAATTTTGTTCAATATATTCATGTCGATCAGGAAGTTCTGACCGAGGCTTTTCTTAAATGAAAATCCATGCTTCCCAATAATATCTTTTGTCCGCTTCGGCGTCGCAATATCAATGCGAGCTTGCGCCTGTGCTCCATTCGTTTCCTTCATCTTGTCTACAGCCCTTCGTTTTCAATTTGCTCTAGTGCAGCCAAGAACTCCTCTCGGCTAATCTGGAACATGCCGCAGCGTTTATAGAACTGCTTTCCGTTGCACATGCCAATCCCCAGTATATCGCCCATCGCTCTTCTGCGGCTCGCCGCATTCGGATGGGTAATTAGTCCCGCATCCATCAGATCATTCCAATCAATGAGCTGCTCGGTCTTCTCATATTCCGTTCGCAGATGATCCAGCGCGTATCGAATCGCATCAGGCGATGCATTCTCGACACCGATATCCCCTTTATAGGTCGCATCTGCTTCCTTCAAGAAGGCATGCTTGCACCCAGGTACGCGATTCGATATGATCTTCCGGATTCGTTCTCCGGCATGATCCGGATCCGTCAGGATGATGACGCCTCGGCGTTCCTGTGCTAGCGCAATGCGCTTCAAGACCGCATTATTGATGGCGGATCCTCCGGTCTCGATCGTATCAGCCTCTACGGCCCGCCGAATTGCCGTGGTATCGTCTTTCCCTTCGACCACGATCACTTCTTTAATCATGTACAATCCGCTTCCTTTCTTCCCTTCCGCAAAATACAAAAAGAAGAGGTTTCCCTCTTCTTATCATGGCATATTGTTATCGATAATACTATATGATTAATACACGATTGGCAAATGATGCATGGCCTACAATTACGACCCTCATTAGCTCGCCGACGGTTTGACCGGTCCTATAACATAGACGGTATGCCCCTTTTTGCGGCCGAATTTATTCGCCACCTTCAGAGATTCAATATACACGTCAATTTTATTGCCCTTAATAGCGCCGCCTGTATCTTCCGCACGTCTAAACCCGACACCTTCGATGTATACCCACCAGCCGATCGGAATGACGTTCTTATCTACAGCGATTGTTCGCCCTTCGGTTACGGTCGTGCCTGAAGCCGTCCGCGTTCCAATGCCATCTTCCTCAGAAGAATAGGCGGTTAACGTTACATTTTTCAGCACTTTTGCATACTTCACATGCTTACCAAGGCCTTTGATTTCTGCCACTCCCGGTCCGCCAGCGGACAGAGTGCGGACTTTAGCCTCAGGTTTCTTCGTTCCATAAGCAACAATTTTGTGTGTCGCCTTGGATTTATAGGTCTTATCAACCATTTTACTCGAAACCAACTTGCCATCCTCGAAGACTTTCTCGATCTTCTGAACAACAAGCCCAGACTTACCGTCTTGAATCAGCTTTTGTTTGCCTTGTAAGAGCGTTGCATCGGGCTTTTTGATGAATTCAAAAGGAACCGATACTTCGCGATTTACCAATTTCGTATTGACGCGTGTAATCTTAATATCCAATTTGTTCGAAATCGGTGTATTCAGCGCAGGTGTAATTTTATCGTCTTCAGATAATTTTATATTCGCAGCTGCAAGTACTTCTTTGACTGTTTTTTCGGTCGTAAACAAATTTTTTGTCTGACCATCTGCTGTGACAAGAACGGGAACCGCACGCCAAATTTCTACGCTGTCGCCATCTTTAAGCTCTGCTTGGAGCGGCATCGACAGTTTGTCGTATGCGCCGACTTGTATAGCTTGTTCATCCAGTAGGTGCTGTAATACTGTGTTTGTCGTTTCGACCTGGATATGTTGTCCGTCTACCACCAGAGAAATGTTCTTCTTGGCGTAAACATTCAGCACCACCATTAACATGAAAGTCATCGCGAGTGACATAAGAGCCACGAGTGATATCAAACGCACGTTTTCATGCATCCATCGCAATGCGAAAGACATGCTGGATGATCGTGTACCATGGGATTCCTCCGTTTGAAAAACGCCCACGTCTAGACCTCCTTCATAGTCCCGCCGTCAGGTGTTACGCATGATTCTAAATTGACGAAGACTATATACTGTATTTTTGCACAGGTAATCGCATCTACCTTGCATGTGATCATCTGTACACCATCCTTTGTCAGGTACGTCCCTCACCTCCTGCTTGTAACAGTATGACGTCCTAATCAACTTTATTCAAAAAGAAAAGAAGCCTAGCGTAAAGAGGGTCTCTTTCGTGGCTTCCTGCTGGAAACGAATAGTTGATGGCCGCACGAGGGTACCTCTCCCTGCACGCTTACGAGGTTAGCTGTCGGATTCGGACGTGAGAGTCGCCCTAAGGATCCAATCCCGCTCATGGCGAGAAGCACCCTATTCACCCCTTTAAGAAATCAATTACGAACCCTCCTGAGAAGGTCCATATCGGTTCCCCCGCTCTCCATATTGGAGACTCAGCGATACAAAATGGATGGAACAATATTCAAACTCTGATTTGAATCATACTCTGAATGCTCTATGCTTGTAAAGAAGACACCAAACTCATTTTTTCATATTAATGGTTAAAATTTTGTAATATTCTTCGATTTTTCAGATGAAAGGCACCTATTTCACCCGTTTATTAAGTTTCTTCTTTCATTTTCTCCGTTTTTCATCCTAAGCGGAAACAAGCTTGGGCATTTTTCATCGTAATTTTAGCAACTTCTTCCAAATTTAACCCTTTTATTTCCGCCGCTGCCTCCGCAACCAGACGCACATAACCTGTCTCATTTCGCTTCCCTCGGTAGGGGTGCGGAGTCAAATATGGGGAGTCCGTCTCGATCAAAAAACGGTCATTCGGGACGTTCGCAAGCACCTCTTTTGGGACCCTTGCGTTCTTGAATGTAATTGGACCTCCAAATGAGATATAGAAGCCCAAATCCAGGCATTGTTTGGCAATTTCCCAACTTCCCGAGAAGCAGTGCATAACGCCCCCGCATTCCTCTGCATGCTCTTCACGCAGAATGCGAACAACATCCTCATGCGCATCACGATTATGAATGACAATCGGCATATTCAGGCGTTTCGCTAGCCGAATTTGTTCACGAAAAACATGGTGCTGCACATCCTTCGGTGAGGTATCCCAGTAGTAGTCCAGTCCGATCTCACCAATCGCCACGACTTTCTCATGCGCGCATAGTTGCTCGATCCACTCCAGGTCTCCTGGCTGCATCGTAATTGCGTCTTGTGGGTGCCAACCGACGGCCGCGTAGATGAAATCGTATTTCTCTGCCAATTCCATCGTCGTCGGGATCGTCTCGCGGTTGAAGCCGATGTTGATCATCTTGGTCACGCCTTGCTCCAGCGCTCTTGCAATGACTTCCTCCCGATCTTCGTCGAATTGTTCTGCGTCTAAATGCGTATGTGTGTCGAATAACATCAGTCCATAATCTCCTTCGAATGTCTTAATTTGATATCTTTTGCCCATGAATTATGTCGTATGCATATCGAATAAATTGGCAATTTCCCGATCTAACAGATGGGCGACGGCCCGTAGTTTATTTTCCGGAAAATATAGATGAAATTTGCCTTTGCGAATGCCGCTGATCGAACGTACAATTTCGGACACTTCGGATATTTCCCGCAGCTGTTCACGGCGATCTAGGAGCACAATCTGCTTGCCCATCGGATGCTCTCCGGAACGATATATCGAGTACGATAAATCGGTTGGCGAGTCGATTTCCAGATCGTAAGCAGGATTTAACCCGGCATGTACGAATTGCTCACGTATTTTATTCTTTTGCTGGTCATCCAAGTGATCTAATGTGACATACTTATAGAGCCTCCGCTCCATGAAGCGATCGCATAGGTCGGCCAAAATCTCATCCTTCTCCTGTGTCCACTGCATAAATAATGTCTGAATAAGCGCTTCATCTAAGCGGATATATTGTTCCATCGAAATTTTTCCTTCAAATAAAGAAGGCAATGGCTCGAGCATAAATTGGAAAGGATACCCGCCCTGATACAATTCCTGTGCACGCTTAAAAATTTGTCTCAATATAATCTCGGAGCTTCGCGTCACGGGGTGGAAATATACCTGCCAGTACATCTGGTACCTCGACATTAAATAATCTTCGATTGCGTGCATGCCGCTCTCCTTCACGACAATGCGGCCCCGATAAGGTCTTAACACCCGGAGAATGCGATCCATGTCGAATGTCCCGTAGTTCACACCGGTAAAATAAGCATCTCGAAGCAAGTAATCCATCCGATCCGCATCCAGCGCACTGGAAACGAGGTGAACAACAATAGGTTTATCGTACGTCTTCTGAATAACAGATGCAACCCGCTCCGGGAAGTCGTCCGAGATCCGCTTTAGAATCTCATGGATCTCTGAGTTCTCCCTTATGATTCGACAAGTCCAATCCTCATGATGCATCTTGAACGCTTCCTCGATCGAATGCGAGAATGGTCCATGGCCAAGATCATGCAGCAGTGCTGCACATAGCGCAAGAAGACGCTCTTCTTGCGGCCAATCAACATACCCGCTTCGTTCGAATTGCGATATGATTCTACGCGTTATCTCATATACACCTAAGGAATGGGAGAATCGACTGTGCTCCGCGCCATGGAAGGTCAAGTAGGACGTACCTAATTGCCGTATGCGACGTAGACGTTGGAATTCTTTGGCATTAATCAAGTCCCAAATGGTCTGATCCTGCACGTGAATATACTTATGTACCGGGTCTTTAAATACCTTTTCTTCTTGTAATTGTAAACTATACAATAAACTCACCCTCCCTATAGAACTAGAATAAAGTCGTACAACTATAGATTTTGTCGAATCATGTCATTTTCGTTTTTCCAATTGATTTTCGTAGATTTTTAGACCCAAAAACCCGTCTTCCCTTTGTTTATCTACAACTAGTAGAAGTCCATATATTACTAAGTCTAGCACCGATTTTATAGGTTGACTATTTTGGGAATGCTTGGTACTATTATATTTATGAAAAACATAGAATTATGTCGACATTTGTCGATTCTTTAATTGGTGAGAGGAGCAATATCAAAATGATGAAAAGTACGGGCATTGTAAGAAAAGTTGATGAGTTGGGCCGCGTCGTTATTCCGATTGAACTGCGTCGCACATTAGGCATTGGAGAGAAGGACGCGCTTGAGATCTATGTTGATGGTGAGCGTATTATGCTTAAGAAGTACGAGCCAGCTTGCATTTTCTGTGGTAATGCCGAGAACGTTACATACTTTAAAGGAAAAATTATTTGTCACGAATGCCTATCTGATATCCCAACACCTGTGACAAAATAAAAAAATTAGTATATAATAGATTTACCAAACTTATTAATTCTAACCTTTTTATATCTCCTTGGTACCTTCCGTGGCCTAACCTGCCCAGAAGGTATATTTTTTTTCTCCATATGGAAGTTCAAAATCGACTTATGATCACGAGGCTCCTCGAGAAGTGTATTCGACATCGAATCTTGCGCTCAGCCTTGAATAGCATATGCTTCCGATGTATGTTTCCTTTGGAAACATTTCAGGTGCTCATTTAGGTTTCGCCTAAACTCCGCTCCTCTTTCTTCGACTTCACGCAACCTAAGCATATGCTTCCGATGTAGTTTTCTTCGAAAACTTTCAGATGCTGATAAGCCGATTTTGAACCTTTATTTAAAGACATAGCTTAATCCAAAACCTATAATTACAATAAAGAGTTATAAATATCCCGCCGTGAGACGTTGCGATCTGCCGCAGCCTGTTTCATGGCTTCTTTGCGATTGCCCCCGTTACGCTCCTCATAATGCGCGACATGCGCTTCGATCGACAGCGACTCCCACCATACCGTCTGGTCTGCCGACTCTAAGCCATCAGAAGGCTCTAACACAAGACAATATTCCCCTTGGGGCGGATGCTCCTCCAGCCAAGAGAGACATTCTTCAATGGTCCCACGAGCGAACTCCTCATATTTCTTCGTCAGTTCCCTCGCCATTACGACCCGGCGGTTCCCTAGCACCCTGTGCATATGTTCTAATGTCTTCGACACGCGATGTGGTGACTCATAGAACAGCAATGTGCCTTCGGCCATACGCAGAGACTCCAGTACTTGCTCCACCGATTTCTTATCCCGTGGCAAGAATCCGACGAACGTAAACCGTTCCGTAGGCAACCCCGATACGATAAGCGCCGATAAAGCTGCATTCGCACCCGGAATCGGCACGACCGAGATGCCATTTTCGATCGCGAGCGCCACAAGATCTGTCCCAGGATCAGAAATGGCCGGCAGACCCGCGTCGCTGACGAGTGCTATATTTTTTCCTTCTATTAAAAAACGGATCAGCTCTGGACCGCTCGCATGTTTATTATGCTCATGATAGCTGTATAACGTTTTCGACGGGATTTCAAAATGCGAGAGCAATTTTCGGCTCTGGCGCGTATCTTCTGCCGCAATGACATCCACTTCTTGTAATGTGCGTACCGCACGATAAGTCATATCCTCCAAATTGCCGATCGGCGTTGCAACCAAATATAGCGTACCTGACGTCTGGTCCGGCCCCGGCTGAAAGCTTTTCTGTAAATTCCAAGTCATGTCGTTCCCCCCTCAGTAGACCCGTAGTAGATATGCATCAGTTCCTCGCAATACATATTGTTCTCATTATAGACAATGAGAGGTGGTAATAACCGAAGGTCCGGCTTACCGTCACGAATGGCCTCAATCAACACCATATTCGCTTCCTGATCCATCCTTGGATGCACGAAGCGAATTCGTTTGGGCTCAAGCTTGTGCTCCCGCATCATGCTAATGATCTCGCCAAGTCTCGATGGTCGATGAACCATCGACACCTTCCCGCCCGTCCGAATCAGCCGCTTGCAAGCAACAATAACATCTTCCAACGTACAACCAAGCTCATGCCTTGCCATCGCTTGATGCACATTGAGCTTATGCTCCCCGGTTAACATTTTCATATATGGCGGATTAACGGTAATGGCATCATAGACTTCATATCCGACTTCCTGATAATACGTCTTCAAATCCCCTTGCACCATGCGAATTCTCTCTTGCAGCCCGTTCATTTCAACACTTCTGCTAGCCATATCATGCAGACGGGGTTGAATTTCTACCCCATCGATCTGTGCTTCTGTCCGTGTGGAGAGAAGGAGAGGAACGACACCATTGCCTGTACACAAATCGAGAATACGTCCCCGTTTGGGAATGGAGGCGAACCGCGCCAATAAGACAGCATCCATCGAGAAGCTGAATACTTCATCACTCTGGATGATTCGAAGTTCATGCGTGAGCAGATCATCTATCCGCTCCGACGGCTGTAATAACTGTTCATTCAAGACGTTCTCTTGCTCCCTTCGCAATCAATTAAAAAAAACCGTAGGCAGAGTCTACCTACGGTCGTTATTTATTCAAAAATGACAGACAGAACAGGCAATCGCCTTCAGTCCGCAAATGTCCGTAATATACGTTACAAATATGAAACCCTTCATGATACAAACGAGCCAGATTATCATGGCCTTCACCGACAATGGCACTTGCTGCTGCATTCGCCATCGCTTCCGCATGAGCCGGAACCTTCGACGATTTAGGAACGGCAACGGCTTGGTTCTGAGCCTCGACATGGACATGCTGTTCTTGCGGCATGGATTCTCGCTTCAGCACACGTCTTAACTGCTGGTTCTCCATACTGAGTCGTTTGTTTTCCTCCAACAACTGCTTAATCACGAGCTTCAGTTCACCTAATTGCTCATGCAGGTTCCCTGCTTGTGATTCAATATTATGAATTTGTGTGAAAATCTCTTTTTTCTCCAAGTTCCCACCCCAGAGCGATCAATTGTACTTATTTTACCACAACATCATCAAAAGGAAGTTCTTTCACTTTACCCAAATCAAATATTTGAACGTGTACGGTGCGCTCACCCGCATTGATACCTACGACTTTTCCTTCACCGTATGAAGTAACAACAAGTTTACCGGTGCTTGGAAGTTCTTCCTTCACGCTTTCATAGTTATCATGCTCAAATTTCAAGCAACACATGAGACGTCCGCATAAACCGGATATTTTCGTTGGATTTAAGGATAAGTTCTGGTCTTTCGCCATCTTGATCGAGACCGGCTCGAAATCTCCAAGCCAGGATGAACAACATAAAATACGTCCGCATGGGCCAATGCCGCCCAGCATCTTCGCTTCATCACGAACACCGATCTGACGAAGTTCAATCCTTGTCCGAAAAATGCTCGCTAAGTCCTTAACCAGTTCCCTAAAATCTACACGCCCTTCGGCAGTAAAATAGAAAATGATTTTATTCCGATCGAACGTAAACTCGACGTCCACCAATTTCATCTTCAATTGATGATCTCGGATTTTATCTAAACACGTTGTGAGCGCATTTCGTGCTGCAAATTTGTTCTCTTCAACAATACGTGCATCGTTATCATCTGCGATCCGAATGACTTTCTTTAGCGGTAAGACGACATCTGACTCGCCTACGCTCTTCGGCCCAATGACAACCTTGCCGTATTCTACGCCGCGTACCGTCTCCACAATCACATGCTGATCTCGCTCGACCGGCAGGTCTAATGGATCGAAATAATAGATTTTGCCCGCTTTCTTGAAACGGACACCCACCACGTTGTACACACTAACCCCCCTGTACTCCAACTAGGAATTGTTCAAAAGCTAACTGCGGATTCACATTCGCGCGCAGACGCTTCTGCATGTCCGTCGCCAGCTCCATACAGCGCACCCACGATTCCGCGTCGCGAGTAAACGCATATTTGCTGATCGATTCCAGCTGATCTATGAAAATGATACTTTCTGTTCGGTTGACTTGATAATGAATCATATCTTTGAACCAAAGCAGGAATAATTGCATTAGAGTGTCCAGATGTTCAGCCAGTGGTGTCTTGAACAGCTGCTGATGCGCTGTCACCATCGCCGTATTCATCTGATTTAGACAATCCTTACCTAATTGTAACATTAGATTTCGAATTTCTGCAAACCAATTCTGTTGGATAATTTCTCTACATGCATCAAGTCCAGAAGCAAGATGAACGACACAGCGTGCCGTTGTCTGCGGATATCCTTCTTGGACTAAAATCTGCATCATTGTCTCCGGGTCCATCGGGGTAAATGGAATCCACTCTGCTCGCGATTGTATGGTGGGCAACATCGCTTGTCCATTCTCCGTGAGGAGAATAGCGACGACAGGAGACAAGGGCTCTTCCAAAAATTTAAGCAGACTGTTGGCAGCTTGAA
This sequence comes from Paenibacillus guangzhouensis, assembly GCF_009363075.1. Taxonomy (NCBI): domain Bacteria; kingdom Bacillati; phylum Bacillota; class Bacilli; order Caryophanales; family Paenibacillaceae; genus Paenibacillus; species Paenibacillus guangzhouensis. Next base: position 5,357,218 of record NZ_CP045293.1, read on the forward strand.
CCGTCATCTGGTCTGCTTGCTCCATAATATATACTTTACGGTTACCATCCCCGGTACGATAAGCAAACTCCCGCTGCAATGCACGGATTTGTTCGATTTTGATCGAGGCACCATCCGGGCGAATCACATGCACATCCGGATGATTCTGATGATCAACCTTCCGGCATTCCAGACATTGATCACAGCAATCGTCTTCTCGCTCCGCACAAAACAATGACTTGGCAAGTGTCAGCGCCATTTGCCGCCGGCCCGAGCCCTTCGGACCAGCGAATAGATACGCATGAGAGACCGTATTATTCCGCAGCTCATTTTGCAGTATCTGCTTGGCGCGCACTTGGCCGATAATATCTTGAAAAGACATAGTAGCCTCACTTTCACATCCATTATTGCTTCTAGAGGTTGTTCAAAAAGTCATCATTTGATCACGAAGTCATTCAAGAAGCATAGTCGACATCGAATCTTGCGTTCACCTTTGAAGTCCGGTACTCATTTAGGTTTCGCCTAAACTCCGTTTCTCCTTCTTCAGGTTCTCGCAACCTTCTCGGTGCTGAAATGTCGACTTTTTGAACTCATATTTCTAGAAGCAATAATTAATTAACAACCCACGAACCTCGCCAATCTTATTCAATAATTCGATTTTCCCTTCTTCGCTGTTCAACAGCTCTTCCGCCATTGCAATCAACGTCGAATCGATTTCTTCTAATAATTTGTAGCGTTTACCACGACCTCTTCGATCCCAGCCACGCGCGTCTTTAATGCCAAGTCCTCGGCGAACGGTATCCTCCAAGAACCGCTTCACCATCGTTCGATAGAGATATAATTCTCTTACCGTCATTGATTTCGCAAGGCGATCTCCTTGCTGGTGAATTTGTTGGAGGCGTTGATTGAGCTCCTCCTTCGAGGCATGCTGGTCTTGTTGGTACATGAAATCAGCGAAATTTTTCTGGCCAATCTGTTTCGAAGCATTGTCTGTCAGCTTGAGCTCCTGACCCAGCGGCCGAAAACCCGGATTAATCTTCATTCTATAACCCAACTCTCTATGGTCAACTTCGATTGATTAGAAATGTTCAAACCGGTCGACTGGCATCACGAATACGGTTGCTCCGCCTACCTGAACCTCAACCGGAAGCGGTAAATATGATTCCGTCGTACCGCTCATCGGCGATACCGGTGTAACCAGTTGATCGCGAATCTTACAATTCGTACGAATGACAGCTAACACGTCTTCCACTTGTTCGTCTTCAACACCAATCATAAACGTGGTGTTCCCTGCACGTAGAAATCCGCCGGTACTTGCAAGTTTAGTAGCACGGAAATTATGTTTGACTAACGCATTCGATAGACGGTTGCTGTCTTTATCCTGCACGATGGCAATGACAAGTTTCATAATAACGCCTCCTTAACATTTGAATAAATACCCTCTCTACTAATTTGACGCGGAGGGTGGAAAATCCTCTTGTGATGCGGTCAGGATCTGTAGGATCTGCCTTGCGACTTCCGGTAATGACAGGCTTGCATCCACCTTGTGAATCCGTTCCGGAAATTGTGCCGCTACTATATTATAGCCTTCTCGCACCTTTAGGTGAAAACTTAATTGTTCCAGATCGAGCCGATTCACTTCACGCTGTGCATTGGCCTCAATACGGGCAAGCCCAACCTCTGGCTCAATATCCAAATAGAGCGTCAAATCTGGCATGACATCTCCAATCGCAAACTGGTTAATGGACCAGACTTCATCCATTCCCAAACCTCGGGCATGTCCCTGATAGGCCAGACTGCTATCGATGAAACGATCGCAGATAACGATCTTCCCTTGCTGCAGCGCAGGGATGACCTTCTCCACAAGATGCTGGCGGCGGGCTGCCGCGTAGAGGAGCGCTTCGGTTCGGCCGTCCATCGCCGTGTGCGAAGGATCCAAGATTAGCGACCGGATCTTCTCCGAGATCTCAATGCCGCCGGGTTCACGCGTTAGCATGACCGGAATCCCTTGTTCTTGATAATATTGCTCAATATATTGGATCGCAGACGTCTTCCCAGACCCCTCTCCACCTTCCAAGGTGATAAAGCGTCCTGCATAAGGATGTCCTTTCTGTTGTGGTCGAGATGGATGCGTTTGTTCTGATTGCATATCTAAGCCTCTCTTCATCTATTTCTTTACTACACGAAGTGTCTTCAGCGTCGTATCGTGAACCCCTTGGCATTTTGCGCCTTGCTGAGACAATTGCTCTAAGAAGAGCATCATTTCCTCGGTAATCCATTCTCCCGGATAGAGTAGCGGAATACCAGGCGGGTAAGGAATCACCATTTCAGCAACCTCACGATGAATAGCTTGTTCTAACGATACTGTCTCCCATGCATCAGCCGCTAGAGGCTGGAGCCGGAATGGGACTGGATCGGAGATGAGCGTGGAAGTATGATGCAGGAAATTCGTATGATCTTTCTTTTCAATCGATATGTGGCTGTTGCCAACTTCCCCATAACATGAATGAATTTGTTCCAAAGCGTGGAATAACGCCTTCGCATCCTCCATCGTGGATCCTAAAGTAAATACAAATACGACATGTACGACATCCGACATTTCTGGCACGCAGCCCAGTTCTTCAAGCTTTTCTTGCAGCTCATAGCCGCTATATCGTCCCGTACGGTCACGGACCGTCAGTTTAAACGGGTCGAGAGAACTGTATGCTCCCTCTCCCTCTACGCCTTGTGCAGGCTGTGGGAGCAAGGAATAGCAGGGCAGCTGCTCCATACTGCTGCGGAACCACGAGACTGCTTCCAGCCCCCGTGTGAATGCATCTGCGCCGCGGGTGTGAAGCCAACGACGGCATACATCCAAGGATGCCATAAGCGGATACGATGGACTTGAACTCTGCAGCATGGCAAGACGCTGCTTCAGCAGCCCACCGTTCAGGCGATCGCCTTGTACATGGAGCATCGCGCTCATCGTAAGCGATGATAACATCTTGTGCGTCGATTGCACGACACCGTCTGCTCCGCATTGGAGTGCGGACGCAGGTAGATCGGGATGAAGCCCATAATGCGCGCCATGGGCTTCATCAATGAGCAGCTGCTTGCCATGCGCGTGCACGGCTTCCGCTATGGCCTGCAAATCCACACCCATGCCGTAATAGTTCGGGCTGCACAGCAGCACCCCTTTTGCGGCCGGGTGACGTTCAAGCGCCTCCGTGATCGCATCCACGGTCGGCGCCGTGGGCAGCCCGCTTGGCGCGTCCAGTTGCGGTGTAACGAACACCGCGTGCGCGCCCGCCAGCATCAAGCCGTGCAATATGGATTTATGCACGTTGCGCTGGACGATCAGCACGTCGCCCGGCTCCGTGCAGCAGGTGAGAATCAGAGCTAGGTTGCCCACCGTACTCCCATTCACCAGAAAATAGGTCTCTTCCGCCCCAAAGCAATCCGCAGCAAGTTCCTGCGCATCCCGGATCACACCTGTCGGTTGATGAAGGTCATCCGTCCCCGTAATTTCTGTTACGTCTATCGCCATAAGCTGGCGCAAAACTTCCTGCTCGTGGGCGAATGATCTGATCTTCTGCCCGTTCTGACCTTGTTCTTCGTAGACTCGTCCATTCTTATGTCCAGGGACATGGAAGCTACGATTTTTACGTTCTCGATATTCTAGCAGCGCCTCGTACAGCGGTGCGCGTTCATGATTCAATGATGGCATGATAACGTAATCCCTTCAACACATTCTCCCCTTTATTTTACCGTAAAATCCGTATTAGACATATAGACCTGCCCACATATATCGATAGAATTCCAAACAAAAAAGCCCTCGCCATAACGAAAGCCCCACAGATAAGACGCATCTTGCAATTAAGCATGATTGGAAATAAATATTCTTTTTAACTGATGAATGAAAAACGGATACTTCTCATCCTGCACATCCGTATGCACCATTTCGGCTTCACAATCCAGACAAATGAATTCAGATATAATGACGATGCCTTCTTCCTTCTTCTCGCCGCAGATGATGCAGGTGCTGTCATGAACATGTTCCATCGACAATCCCACCTTAACCTGTTTTGCTATTAGTATGGCACTTTATCTAGTATTTTAAACCGATTTCATAGGTTGTTTTCAAATGTTTTTATATTTTTATGCAACAAAACCGAATTAGGTGTCTGTACGTTTTGTAGGATGAGCAAATCTTTTGGGCTTGTCTACCGATATATAACATAGAAGGTCCAAATTGAGGGTAGAAGAATTCATATTATTCGGCACAAAGGAGGAACACTACAACATGCCATCGGCTCCCCCAAGTACACAGGCAACATTTTATCAATACACACTTCTTCAGAAGGTCGTCTATAATCAACTGCTTATTAAGTTCTATCTTGCTATCGTTCCCATCGTCCTATTGCTTGAGACGCTGCTCTCCGGACCCCTTGGGTTACTATACAGTGCAATTGCATTATTTTTTGTTCTCTGGATCCACTTTGTCGTGATCCGTTCGATCCTTCTCCTCGCGGGAGAACCGATTCGTAAAAAATGGCGATTCCGACGTGTACTCCCATGGATAGGCTTTCTACCAGACCAATATATCGGCTATCATATCTTTATCCGTGTGCACCGCCATCTTGCATGGCTTGGCCTATGCGTCTGCCTGATCCTATATCCATGGTTTCCAATCTCGTTCGTTACCAGTGCGCTGATCTGGCATCTTTGGCTCATCATGCCAAGGCAATTCCTCTTCACACACTTCAGAAAACAACCGAAACACGGTCTATTCAAGTTAACGGATACAGAAATGCTCTATTACAAAGCGTAATAGAGCTTTTTTATTTGTTTGACCGGCGGCATGTTGGCCTTGATTCGGCTAACGAACCCAGAACACCTTATTTCCTCAAAATTTGTGTATATGGTTTTCTAACGAATCCTCAGGTCGCTATTTCCGTATAACACGTTACTTTTCGCCTGATTTCGGCCAAATAACGCTATTCAGATTCGTTAGATTCAAAAAATTCAGATTTTCGAGCCAATAAGGATATGACGGTTCGTTAGCCGAATGCGAGTAACGATGGACGGTCGTTCACTCCCGCAGATCAGTCCCATCAACATAAACAACAAAAAAAGACCACCTTCGAGAAATGAATCTCAAAAGTGGTCTTTCGCTGCTTGGCATCGTCCTACTCTCCCAGGACCCTGCGGTCCAAGTACCATCGGCGCTAGAGGGCTTAACGGTCGTGTTCGGGATGGGTACGCGTGGAACCCCTCCGCCATCGACACCAAACGGAATATCTTCAGAGTTTGATCTCTGAAAACTAGATACGAGATAATTTGCGTTTTATGTTTAGGATAAGCCCTCGACCGATTAGTATTGGTCAGCTCCACACATTGCTGTGCTTCCACCTCCAACCTATCAACCTCGTCGTCTTCAAGGGGTCTTACTAATTGGGAAATCTCATCTTGAGGGGGGCTTCACGCTTAGATGCTTTCAGCGCTTATCCCGTCCGTACTTGGCTACCCAGCGGTGCTCCTGGCGGAACAACTGGTACACCAGCGGTACGTCCATCCCGGTCCTCTCGTACTAAGGACAGCTCCTCTCAAATTTCCTACGCCCACGACAGATAGGGACCGAACTGTCTCACGACGTTCTGAACCCAGCTCGCGTACCGCTTTAATGGGCGAACAGCCCAACCCTTGGGACCTACTTCAGCCCCAGGATGCGATGAGCCGACATCGAGGTGCCAAACCTCCCCGTCGATGTGGACTCTTGGGGGAGATAAGCCTGTTATCCCCAGGGTAGCTTTTATCCGTTGAGCGATGGCCCTTCCATGCGGTACCACCGGATCACTAAGCCCGACTTTCGTCCCTGCTCGACCTGTATGTCTCGCAGTCAAGCTCCCTTATGCCTTTGCACTCTTCGAATGATTTCCAACCATTCTGAGGGAACCTTGGGGCGCCTCCGTTACTCTTTAGGAGGCGACCGCCCCAGTCAAACTGCCCACCTGACACTGTCCCCGAACCGGATTACGGTCCTAGGTTAGAACTCCGATACGATCAGGGTGGTATCCCAACGGCGCCTCTACCTAAGCTGGCGCTCAGGCTTCTAAGGCTCCCACCTATCCTGTACAGATCGTACCAAAGTCCAATATCAAGCTGCAGTAAAGCTCCATGGGGTCTTTCCGTCTTGTCGCGGGTAACCTGCATCTTCACAGGTATTAAAATTTCACCGGATCTCTCGTTGAGACAGCGCCCAAGTCGTTACGCCATTCGTGCGGGTCAGAATTTACCTGACAAGGAATTTCGCTACCTTAGGACCGTTATAGTTACGGCCGCCGTTTACTGGGGCTTCGGTTCACAGCTTCGGGATTGCTCCCTAACCACTCCCCTTAACCTTCCAGCACCGGGCAGGCGTCAGCCCGTATACTTCGCCTTACGGCTTCGCACAGACCTGTGTTTTTGCTAAACAGTCGCTTGGGCCTTTTCACTGCGGCCCCCTCGTGCTATTCACACTACCGGGGCACCCCTTCTCCCGAAGTTACGGGGTCATTTTGCCGAGTTCCTTAACGAGAGTTCTTCCGCGCGCCTTAGAATTCTCTTCTCGCCTACCTGTGTCGGTTTGCGGTACGGGCACCATCACCTGGCTAGAGGCTTTTCTTGGCAGTGTGAGATCATGACCTTCGGTACTATAATTTTCCCTCCCCATCACAGCCCAGCCTTACGATGTGCGGATTTGCCTACACATCAGCCTCACTGCTTGGACGAGCATCCATCAGCTCGCGTCACTACCCTGCTGCGTCACCCCATTGCTCATAACGGCTTACGGTGGTACAGGAATTTCAACCTGTTGTCCTTCGACTACGCCTTTCGGCCTCGCCTTAGGTCCCGACTTACCCTGAGCGGACGAACCTTCCTCAGGAACCCTTAGGCTTTCGGCGGACAAGATTCTCACTTGTCTTTTCGTTACTCATACCGGCATTCTCACTTGTATGCTGTCCAGCGCTCCTTACGGTACACCTTCAACCTACATACAACGCTCCCCTACCCCTGCAACATAGTTGCAAGCCATAGCTTCGGTGGTGTGTTTAGCCCCGTTACATTTTCGGCGCAGAGTCACTCGACCAGTGAGCTATTACGCACTCTTTAAATGATGGCTGCTTCTAAGCCAACATCCTGGTTGTCTGTGCAACTCCACATCCTTTCCCACTTAACACACACTTGGGGACCTTAGCTGATGGTCTGGGCTGTTTCCCTTTTGACAATGGATCTTAGCACTCACTGTCTGACTCCCGGTTATAAGTCTATGGCATTCGGAGTTTGACTGAGCTTGGTAACCCTTGGCGGGCCCCGCACCCAATCAGTGCTCTACCTCCACGACTCTTGACACCGAGGCTAGCCCTAAAGCTATTTCGGGGAGAACCAGCTATCTCCGAGTTCGATTGGAATTTCTCCGCTACCCCCACCTCATCCCCGCATTTTTCAACATGCGTGGGTTCGGGCCTCCAGTGCGTGTTACCGCACCTTCACCCTGGACAGGGGTAGATCACACGGTTTCGGGTCTACGTCCACGTACTATGTCGCCCTATTCAGACTCGCTTTCGCTGCGGCTACGGCTCTTCACCTTAACCTTGCACGGGAACGTAACTCGCCGGTTCATTCTACAAAAGGCACGCCATCACCCATAGATCGGGCTCTGACTTCTTGTAAGCACACGGTTTCAGGTTCTATTTCACTCCCCTTCCGGGGTGCTTTTCACCTTTCCCTCACGGTACTGCTTCACTATCGGTCGCTAGGTAGTATTTAGCCTTACCAGATGGTC